>JBAQGX010000001.1:0-99156 GCA_049288015.1 Candidatus Nanoarchaeia archaeon
CCTGGTGGGGCTATTTAGCTTATGAACTTTGCTTGTATCTGCCTCTTTTTTCAACATCTTTGAATCTTTCTAAAATTATATGAAAATTAGAAGAGTTATTTGAGTATCCTTTTTTTATAGAATCAAATAAAACTTCCCAGTTGTTTGCAAATCCTGCCTCAAGCGATTCTTTTAATAGGTGTAAGTCAACGGCTTTATCTTCTACTTTTGGACTAATAAAACTTAGGCCAAAATCAATAAAATAAACCTTATCTTTTACAAAAATCATATTTGCGAGGGTAAGATCTCCATGAATGATGTTGTTATTGTGCAACTTTGCAATGTTTTCTCCAATTCCTTTACAAATTTGTTTCTGTTTTTCGGCTGTAAAATTGTTAAGACTATCAGACAATCTTTTTCCTTCAATTTTTTCCATTAAAATTTCTTTATTTATCTCATCAATTTTCAACACTTTTGGTACGGGGATAAATTTTGATGCTCTTTCAAGTAGTTTTCCTTCAGATCTTGTTCTTAATTTTCTTATCTTTTCATCAATCTCTTTTATTCTATAAGATTTATTTATTCTTTTTTTTATTATTTCGTTTCCTTTACTTTCAATTACTGCCTCTGCTCCTTGATTTATGATTTTATTCATTTTTCTTTTTCTCGGGAATACTAAATATAATGAATGCTATAATCATTCCTATGTCGATAATAAGACAATATTTGCAGTATGCATGTATGACAAATTGCTGTAAATACAAAAAGTACAATGCAATTAAAGCTCCTATAAAAATTCCCAAATCAATTAAAAATTTTATGTGTTTGTTTGGCTTTTTTATATATAGAAAAGATATTACTGACATAAATAGAAATATTGCAATTCCATAATAACTATTGCTTACCCCCAGAGTTTTTGAGTATATTGAAGTTTGAACCGAATTACATCCTTCTAACGGGGTGCACAAAATAGATAGTGGAACAAAGGATAGTATTATTGAGCTTATAAGTGCAAGAGTGGAAAAAATAAACCATATTTTATATTTTAAATTATAAACTTTCATTTTAAGGATTTATTTCATTTTTCATTAATTCTAATAAATTGTTACAAATCATTATCCCCTGTTTGACAAAAGGTTTTAGCTCTTCAATTTTCTTCTTATCTTCTTTTTTTGATTTAAATAATTCAACTAATCGGGCAAAAATATTTGTATGATTTATAATGAATTTTTGTAATTCTGCTGGTGTCTGTCCATCTTCCAAAAAAAGTATATCTCCTTTTGGATCCAACTTGAATAATTTTGATTTTTCTCCAATATTATTTATAACTTCTTTTAATTTCTCTTTTTTAGTTTTATTAAAATCGTTAGTGTTAGTTACACCATAAATTTTCATTACTTGTTTAAAATTTTCTTCTGTAAGAAATAAATCTATTGTTGCATATTGTTTTAAATAATTACTTAACTCTTCCATTATTTTTTGGAAGAAGTCTATTTTTTTTCTGTAGAATATTTCTTCTCTCAAATATTTTAGTTTATACTCTTGTTCTTTTCCTAATTTTTCTATAGAATATTCATGATTCTTTTTGGCAATATGTCTAGAACCTAGAATCGTTATAATGGATCCTATGATTATTCCAATCAAACCAATTAACCCAGCAAGGATAGTATCAACAACCATTTTATAATCTTAATCCTTTCTTTCCAAATTTCTTGAGCATTTTCTGAAGCTGTTTCTGGTTAATTCCCCTCGATAAGTCTCCAGGATTCTCTTTTATCATTGAATTTAAGACGTCATATTGTTTTATCAGCGCCCTTACATCACTGGTTGCTACTCCTGCTCCTTTTGCAATCCTCGCAATTCGAGTGGTCTGTTTTTTTAAGACTTCAGGATTTTCTCTTTCTTCCAAAGTCATTGACTTGAGAATATGTTCCCATTTTGATATTTTTGCCTGCTGGTTCTCCATCATTCCTTCGGGAATTTTTGCATTTATATTTGAAAATCCAGGAATTAACGATTTTATTTTTTCAAATCCTCCTAAGGAATTCATAGATTTTGTTTGTTCAACAATATCATTCAAAGTAAGTTTTCCTTCTTCAAGTCTTTTCTGTATTTTTTCTTGATTCTTTTCATCCGTAACAGATTTTACCTTTTCAATCAAAGCTTCCAAGTCTCCCATTCCAAGAAGCCTAGATAAGAAAGATTCTGGATTGAACTCTTCTAAGTCGTTTACTTTTTCACCAGTTGTTATAAAATAAACTGGTGCTTTGGTTTCTGCGCATGCGGTCAATGCTCCTCCGCCTTTTGCGGTCGAGTCCATTCTTGTTATTATGACTCCTGTAATATTAATGGCTTCTTTGAACTGAGATGCTTGTTGTTTAGCTGCCTGACCAATGTCTGCAGGCATTACTAAAATAGTTTCTGTTGGAGAAATCTCTTTGTTAAGAGATTTAATTTCTTTTATTAAATCCTTATCTAGACTATGTCTTCCAGCCGTGTCTATAACGAGTAAATCAAATTTTTCAAATTTATTTTGTTTTTCCAGTTTTTTCCAGAGTTTTACTGCGTCCTTTTCTTCAGGTTCTATGAAATAAGTTAGGTTATTTTTTTCTGCAAGTTGTTTTAACTGTTCTGAAGCAGCGGGTCTATGCACATCAAGTCCGATTAAGGCAACTCTTTTTCCTCTCTTTGCGAAATAATTTCCTATTTTTGCACTTGTTGTTGTTTTTCCTGCACCATATAATCCTAGGAGTAGAATTCTATTTTGATCTCTTTTTAATGTTAATTGTTTATATTCTCCCAAAATCCCAAGAAGTTGGTCATGAAGAGCTTTTATCAGATGCTCTTTTTTATCAATTCCTTTTATTCTCTCATCAAAAGCTATTTTTCTTATGTTTTCACTGATTTCTTTTACTAGAATTATATTAATATCTGCTTCAATTAATGCTCTTTGTAAATCTCTTATTATGGAATCTACTAAATCCTTATCTAGAAAAATTGCATTAGTAATCCTATTTGTTGCTTTTCTTAGTACTTCTCCAAGTCTCTCAAGCATAAAAAAAAGAGTAGAAGGAGAGTTATTAAATTTTGGGTTATTTCAAAACAAGCTTATTCTTTAAATGCCCTTCTCCAAACTTCCAGATTCCATATGATATAAACAATGCCCCAACTATATCTATAGTATAATGTCCTCTACTGAGTATCATAGAGATTATATCAATAATAAGTAGTGTCATGAAGAAAATTTTCCATTTTTTTGATTTGCTTTCGAGTGCAAATAAAAAAAAGAAGAATATTGTTCCAATATGTCCACTTGGGAACATCCCCCCTCGTGCTAGAAGTGACAGATTTATTCCTATCGGATTAGGGGCAGGATTTGCAATAGGCGTAGCACAAATCAATAATCCTCTTATAAGACTATATATTCCTATTAAAACGGCATAGAATGGAAATTCCTTTAATCTCTTTTCTGAAAATATGAAAATTAAAAAAGAAACATTTGCCAAGAGCAGCATTGCATCGGCTAACCAAAGTATATTCACATAAGGGGTGTGTTCAAAAAGGAAATCAGGCAAAACAGTGAGATTGGGATAAAATTTTGAGAGATTTATATTAAGATAATATTCTATAGATAAGCTAACAATTAGAAAGACCAATGCAAAAATAAATTTTTTCGCGTTGCTTGATTTTATGCTCATTTTTATAATCCTAATTTATCCAAAAATTTATTCTTATCAAATGATTCTATATCCGAATAAGATTGACCTGTTCCTAAGAATAGAATAGGTTTTTTTGTTACATATCCTACACTTAGTGCAGTTCCTCCTTTTTCGTCTATATCTGCCTTTGATAATATTATCCCATTGATCCCAATATTCTCGTTGAACGTTCTTGCTTGTTCTGTTGCATCGTTTCCGGTAATGCTTTCTCCAACAAAAATTTTCAGATCAGGATTACATACCTTTGAAATTTTTTCCATTTCTTTTATAAGGTTCTTTTCAGTGTGCATTCTCCCTGCAGTATCAATTAACACGCAATCTATTTTGTTTTTCTTAGCATAATTTATTGCGTCAAATCCTACTGAAGCAGGATCACTTCCATACTCATGTGAAATCACATTTATTCCTATTCTTTTACCATGTTCTTTTAACTGTTCTATTGAGGCTGCTCTGAATGTATCTGCAGCAGCAAGTACAGAGCTTATTTTTTTATTTTTCAAAAATTCTGCGATTTTTGCAATTGATGTAGTTTTTCCGCTGCCATTAATTCCAAAAAACAGAATCACAAAAGGTTCTTTTCCTTTTTTTTCATATATTTTTTCTAAGATACTGAATGGTTCAATCAAGATTTCAGATATTATATCCTTAAGAGTTTCTCTTATTTGTCCTTCAATTTCTTTCTTAAGTAGCTCTTTTCCAATTATTATTTCTTTCAATTTTTTTATTATCCTATCTGAAACTTCAAATGCTACATTATTTTCAAGAAGAATCATTTCAAGTTCATCTCTATATTCTTCAAAGTCTTTTTCTGATATTTTTACCTTTCCAGCTTTTTGCTTTATTTTTTCAAAAAAAGATTTTGGAAGTTCTTTTTTGTTTTCTTCTTCCAACTCTTCCACATTTTCCTTTAATTTTTCAAAATCTGATTCATATTTATCTGTCGCAGGATTGAATTTTACCGGCATTGGAATTTCTTTTTTTTCTTTGTTGATTCTTTTTTCAGTCTTTTCTTCTGCCTTTGGAGCTTTTGAAATCTTTTCAGTCCACTGCTTTAGCTTTTCCTTTAGAAATTTGAACATTTTGTTCTCCAAGAATTATAATTATTAAACTCTTCCGTATTCATCTGAATATCTCTTTTCATCATTTTCCTCAAAGGTTCCCGTTGCAATTTCAATTAATCTTACTTTTTTGTTTTGTGTAATAATTCTATGTTTTTCGTTTTTTCTTATGTGTATAAAATCCCCTTCCTTTACACGCATTTTTTTGTTTCCCAATTGAACTAAACCGTTGTCAAGAAAATACCAGTTCTCTTCTCTTTTTTTGTGTGATTGAAGGCTTAAACTCTCTCTTGGATTTAGTGTTAACAGTTTAACGGTACACTTTTTGTTTAGAATGAATTGTTTGAAATTTCCCCAGGGCCTTTTCACTTCTTTCATTGTTTTTCTAATGAAAAAATCTTTATAAAGTTTGATGATTTTATAAAAAGATGAAAGGGGTATTTGTAATCCTTGATGGTATGGGGGATCTTCCTACAGATTCCTTAGAAGGTAAGACTCCTCTTGAAGCTGCTTTTATGCCTAACCTTGATTTTTTGGCAACTAGGGGCGAGATGGGGTATATGTACTCTGTAAGACCTGGTTTTGTTCCCGAATCTGATGAGGCGATTGTTTCGATATTTGGTAATGAGCAAATTTCTAGTACTAGAGGTCAACTTGAGGCAAGAGGTTCTGGAATGATTCTTACTCATGGAGATCTTGCATTTAGAGTGAATTTCGCAACTATTGATTCATTAGGCTTGGGAAATATAATTGATAGAAGAGCTGGTAGGACGCTCACGACTGCAGAAGCTGAAATCCTTTCAAAGGCGCTTAATAAGATAAGGCTCCCATGTAGTTTTATTTTTAAGCCAACAGTTCAACATAGAGCAGCACTTGTCTTTAAAGGAGGATTTTCGGATAATATCTCTGAAAATGATCCAACTTATTTTGGAGGTCAGGTAAAATCTTCTGATAAAATTGTTTCAATAAAAGCTTTGGATGATGATGAAAACTCTCAATATACAGCGAATATTGTGAATGAGTTTTTGGATAAGGCCTTTGAAGTTCTTGATAAACATCCGGTTAATGAAGAAAGGAGGAGAAGAGGTTTGCTTCCAGCGAATTATTTGTTGATTAGGGGTCCAGGCATTGATGTTCCAAGGTTAAAACTCTATAAAAGATGGCTTTCGGTTGCATATATGCCTCTTGAAAGAGGTTTCTCTCAGCTTAGTGGCATGAAAGTTTTTTCATTTGAATATCCAAAATTAAAAAGCTTAGATGTTTATGAAAATTTATATGAGGGTTTAAGAAGAGCGTGCAAATTTTCGATAAAGGTTTTGAAGAGAAACAAAAATAATTTTGATTATGCTTATATTCATTTAAAGGAAACTGATTTGCCTGGACATGATGGCAAGCCATTTGAGAAAAAAGAAATGTTAGAATACATAGATAAAACTTTCTTTAAGTTTTTAAGAGAATTTGCTCCTCCTAATAATATTAAAGTTGTCGTCACTGCAGATCATTCTACTCCCTGCAAGTTGAAGAAGCACTCTGCAGATCCTGTTCCTGTACTTCTTTACAATAAGTCTATACCTAAAATTAAGAAGAGAAAATTTTTTGGTAAGGAACCTGAAGAAGACAAGGCTGGAAAGAAATTTTCAGAGAGAGAAGCTAGAATAGGCAGTTTAGGTAGAATTAATGGTGGCGAACTATTTGAGAAAGTAGGATTCTTGAAATAAGGTTCATATTCTTCCAGTTTGTACGATAATTCTTAAAAACATAGAGATTTTTTTAGGACTATGATAACCTATAATGAGATCTATGAATCTTCTAGGAAAGAAAGATATTCTGAGCAACTGCAACCACTTCCAAAGAATTTTATTGCAAGTGTTTCAGAGTACCTAAAAGAAAAAAAAGAAATGTCCTTGAAAGAGGATGATAGTTTCTCAGATATGATCACAAAGACAAAAAAACAATTTGAAAATGCGGTCACTTTGTTTAATGAATTAAAGAGAATAAGGAGAAGGAAAATTTTGAATCTTGTTTTAATCGCTTCTGAAACAGGGATATCCAAAAGAGATTTTGAAAATATGCTTGATTTTGAGAAAGAATTGTTTGAAGAGTTTATGAAATGTATTGACGCTTCTGATAAAAAGTTTAACGAACTATTAAATGGAAGCCGAAGTGAAGTTATGAAGAATGATATGGTTATGTTCAAAAAAGATGTAGAAGAATTTATAGGACCAGATGGAGAGATGATGGGGGGATTTAATAAAGGTCAGATTGCAAATTTGCCTCATCAAATAGCTCAGATTCTAATTGAAGATGATAAGGTAGAAAAAGTTGAAGAATGATTAAGTTTAAATTATCAGCTTCGTTTATATTTCAATGAAAGATATACCTAGAATAATTACTGGAATTTTGTTGATATTATCTGGATTGGGTCTTGTTATTGTTATTCTTTCTGATGGAAATTATGTCTTATCGGGGGCTAGTCTTATTCTTTTGATTATAGGGATCGTTATATTATCAAATAAAAAAGAAAATAAGATTGAGGAGGTTAAAAAGAGGTAGAAATTAATTATAACACAATGGATAAAAAAATAATTGTCACGACTATGAATGATATACCTGGAAAAAAGGTAAAAGAAGTTATAGGAGTTGTCAGAGGAAATACTGTTAGAAGTAGAAATATTGGCAGGGATATTATGGCTGGATTTAAGAGTCTTGTTGGTGGAGAAATTTCGACATTTACAGAGTTAATAAATCAGTCACGTGATGAAGCATATAATAGAATGGTGAATCGTGCAATTGAAATGGGAGCAGATGCAATAATTGCAATGAGATTTGATGCATCTTCAATCATGCAAAATTCTTCCGAGATTTTAGCTTACGGAACCGCAGTAAAGTTAAATTAATTCTTTTTGTAGGCTATAGATTGGATAAAAAGTATTAACCAAAGAGTTCCACCAACAATGCTCATTATTGCAGTAAACTTAAGCTGTAGCGTGAAATAAATAAAAGTTGTTGCATATACCCCCATAAATGTAACTAATGCAGTTGAAAATGCGATTGTTTTTTTCTTTGTTTTAAAACCATAAATTATTTGAGGGATTAATACAATGTCAAAAATAACAGAGGTTATTGCTATTGCTATATCTTGCCACATGCTATAAATTTAGTAATCATATTTATAATCTTTTTCGAAAAGATCAGCCTCTAGAGGGATTTGAACCCCCGACCCCCGGTTTACAAAACCGATGCTCTGCCACTGAGCTATAGAGGCATGATTATATTCAGAAAAATAGTGTATTTAAAAGATTTCTTATTCAGATTTTAATGGCTTTTTGACTTCAAGAATTCTTATTTCGCACATAGATAATGGGTAAATTTTCTTTAACTTAAGACTCAAAGGTTTTTGTAGTTGGTTTTTTAGTATGTCTTCAAAGATCACTTCCGATTTTTTATCTTTTATGTATTCTATTATTTCTTTTTTTGCTTCATTTCTGAGAGCATTTCTTACAGAATTATGAACTTTTCTTCTAGTTATCAGAAAAGGTTTTATCTTTAACTGAAAATCTTTGCAGTCTGCTAAGAAAGAATCTTCAACATAATCTGTTCCTCTTCTTACCATTCTGCTTAAGGAAGAGTGGATAAGTTCTATTTTGTTTGGAACTGCAATAAATTTATCCTCTTGTTTTCTAACTTTCAAATATAAAATTACATTTTTCCCTTTTAGTATTCTGGTTAAATCATACTTTATTGTTTTTCCATCAATTTCTTCTGGCTCATATGCTTGCAATTGAGTTTCTTTTTTTAAAATTGGAATTTCAACTTCAAAGAATCTTTTTCTTTTTTTTGCTTGTGCCATTTTATTCTTGTGTTTGCTTACCTGCTCTTTGTCCTTTTTTCTGATATTTAGACTTTCCGCATACAGTGCAAGTATACATTATATTTGTTTTTTTAGTTGTTTTAGATTTTCTTTTGAATTTGCTAACTGCTGGTTTGGAACCCCATTTCCCTTTGTTCCCTATCCCTACACCTAGTCCTCTTTTCTTTGCTCTTGATATTGAACCTCTAGTTAATGTTCCTCTTTTTGCTCCTGTTGAAACTAGCTTAATTTTTTGGTCTGTTTGCTTTTTACAATAAGGACAATATCTTTTTGTTTTCTTTGGAATCTTCATGTTTTCAAGAGAAAATTTGTCTTTTTAAAACTTGTTAAATGGTCCCACGCAGAATCGGACTGCGGTCTTGTCCACGTCAAGGACATGTCTTAGCCACTGGACTATGGGACCTGTTGGAAATATTTAAATAGTAATCCTTTTTTTAGTGAATATGGGTAAATTAGGTGGTATAGGATTGATTATTTACATTATATTTGGGCTTTATTTTTTAAATATTTTCTTCAATTTAATAAGTCTCCCATTTTCGCCAACTGTGAATAGTTATCTTGCTCTTATTGCTGGATTCTTGTTGATAATTGGTGGAATATTTTTCTTCAAGGCCAATAGATTTAGATAGTGTTAAGATATTTTTTATAGGGATTTTTTGAGCAACACTAATAGTTTTTGATACTAATATTTATATATATATTTTCCATTTGTTTTCAATGCAATTTAGAGAGGGGATTCTAACAAATTTGGTTAGAAAAAGAGGACAAGTTACTATTTTTATAATTTTGGCGATTTTTATTTTGGCAACAGTTGCTGTTTTTCTTATTTACCGAAATAGTCAGTCTGTGACTAGTCAAATTCCTCAAGAGTTTCAACCTGTTTACAATACTTTTTTGTCTTGTGTTCAGAGTGATGCTCTTACCGGAATAAGTACTTTGGAAAGTCAAGGAGGATATATTTCAATTCCTCCTTTTCAACCAGGCTCAGTGTATATGCCTTTTTCTTCTGATCTAAATTTTTTAGGAAATCCGATTCCTTACTGGTATTATGTTTCAGGGAATAATATTGCAGAGCAGCAAGTTCCTTCCGAGCAAGATATGCAAAATCAACTTGCCCAATTGATTAATCAGAATGTAAGAAATTGCGATTTCGGTAATTTTACAGGACAAGATTTTCAAGTTCAAATGGGTCAGCCTACAACTTCTGTTACAATAAATCAGGATCAAGTTCAGATAAATCTTGATATGAGTCTTAATATGAGCAGAGGTAATGATACAACCTTTGTCAGGAATCATAAAGTTGAAATTAATTCAGAACTTGGAAATCTTTATCAGACCGCATTGACTGTTTATAATTACGAGCAGCAAAGTTTGTTTTTAGAAAATTATACAATTGATGTTCTTAGGAATTATGCTCCTGTTGACGGAGTTGATATAAGTTGTTCTCCAAGAATTTGGGATGCAGGAGGAATTGTAGAAAATCTGAGTCAAGCAATACAAGACAATATAGATTCAATAAGATCTGGAACTAATACAACTAATTATTTTACTTTAAAGATTCCTGTTCAAGGAGTTAGATTCTTGACTTCTTCAAATTGGTCTAGCGAATATGAAATTAATCCTTCTCAAGGTAATTTACTGATGGCTCAGCCGGTGGGAGATCAGGCCGGGTTGGGAATTTTAGGATTTTGTTATGTTCCATATCATTTTGTCTATGATGTTAAATATCCTGTGTTGGCAATAGTGCAGAAGAATGGAGAAATTTTTCAATTTCCGATGGCTGTAATTATCGAGGGTAATGAGCCAAGGAGTCCATTAAATGGAACAGCTATTTCATCCTCTTCACCAGAATTGTGCAATTATGAAAATACAAATATGAATGTTAGCGTATTTGACTCTAATTCAAATCCAATTAATGCAAATATATCTTACGAATGCCTTGGAGAAACATGTAATATAGGGCAAACTTCATCTGGGGGAAGTTTGAGTGCTCCATTCCCTCAATGTGATAATGGATATGTTCTTGCTTCTGCAGCAGGTTATGCAACAGGGAGATCTGAATTTTCAACAACACAATCTGGTAGTCTTAATATGATTCTAAACAAGTTGTATAACCTCCCTGTAAATTTGCAAATTGGTGGAAATATTTACAATGGAGATGCTACAATAACTTTCACTTCTTCTGATGGTACTTCTCAGACTTTAGTTTATCCTCAACAGACAAATGTAAATTTGAGCGAAGGAAATTATGAAGTACAAGTTTATGTTTACCAAAACTCTTCAATCAATGTTGGCGCAACTACAAATCAGCAATGTGTAAATGTTGCAGCTTCTGGACTAGCAGGAGTTCTTGGAGTAACGCAGCCACAATGCTTCAATGTTACTATTCCTGCTCAAGTTATTTCAGATGCTCTTTCTGGTGGAGGACAATCTGATTTCTTCGCTCTAGCGTCAAATCTGCAGAGTTCAAAATCAATTACAATAAATGCACCATCTCTTCCAACTCCAACGAGCTTAGAACAATTGCAAAATAATTATATTTTATTCACTAATGAAAATTTGACAATAGGTCTAACTTAAAATGAAATCGTTTGGTGTTAAACATACAATAATTTTGATGCTTGGAATTTTGCTATTTGTAGTTTGTTCTTTAAATTATATATCCGCGACATTCACTGTTTCTAATCCGCAGACTAGTCTTTATACCAACCTTTTTTCTAGTTCTAATTCAGGCATCAGTCCTTCTACATGTCAAGCAGGTCAAGATTTTATTCTTCAAATTTCTCCAACAGGATGTACTCCGGCTATTGTAAGAAGTGATTTACTTGAACAGCAAGATGTTCCTGTTTTCTGTCCTCTAACAGCAACACAGGTAAATCCTCTTATCAATGTGAAGGCGATTAGTAGTATTTCATTTACAGGAAATTATTCGCAATACGTTAACAGCATAGGTTTCTATCCCGCTCAAGCCGCTTTGAATCTTAATGGCCAAGTGAATAATTACCCTGTTCTAAGTAACGTAGGATATGTTGTTATTGATATGAAACAGATGCCTAATGAATCTTCTATGCCTGATTTTGTACAAGGTAATCTTACTGCTACGATAAATTATAATGCACAAAATGCATTAGGTGTTGGAACAGTAAGTCTTTATCTTCCCGTAATTACTGATTCTAACTGGCAAACTCAGTATCCAAATTATGGATTTTGGAATGGGAAGGGGTACTTGAGGGCAACCAATATACAAGGTAATGGAGCAACTATTTCTGTTTATGATAAGAATCTAAATCAAATTTCAACAGTTATTTTACAATCAGGACAAACTTCTAGTGATCTTTCTATTCCTGGATTTGATTTTTGTTCAGGTACTATGCAGATGACATTAAACAGTCTTCAGAACGCTAATACTATGGCACAGCTGAATATTAATGGTAATGTCCTTGAAGTTGCGCAGGGGCAAAATTTGTTGAATAATGAATGTCAAGTTTTGAATGTGCAGCAGCAAGGTATTTCTAGCGATGTACAACTTGGCTGTAATACGGATTCAGGGCATCAGACTTTTGATTTAAGGTTATCTCCTCGTGTCACCTTGAATATTAATGGGCAATCTGTGAATGCGGGATTGGGAGATTATTTGTACACTAATAATAACATGGGCGTTTTCCTTGGATATATAGGTACAAATGGGGGAGTTGTGACTGGTCCAAATGGTTACAAAAACTTGGAAATTGTGCTTGTAGAACAACCTAATCAAGGTCCTGGTTCATCGCTTTCTAATGATCAACTTGCTTCAGTTGCTAATCTTATGTATGATTATAGTTATTCAAGATTAACTGGAATTGCATCTCTTGATGTCATCTTTAATGTTGGTAAAGTTTTTGTTGGGGCAGGTGAGCAATTTATTAGACAGCTTGTTCAAGGTCAGCAAATAGATTATCTTGATTATAGTGTAGCAGGACAATCTAAATTTGGAGCTAATGTTGGAATTACTGGATTTTCGAGTCCTCAAGATTCAATAATTAACAATCAACAGGTAACTCAGAACTATCAGAGTGCTTCTACAGATTATCAGTCTGTTCTTAATAATTATCCTTCTGAGTCTTATCCTTCTGGGAGCACCCCCTCATTAGGAGAACAATCATTATACCAGCAAATGCAATTAGCGAATAGTTTGAATCAGAAGAGTACTTTATCCACTCTGTGTACTAATTTTAAACAGAGATATCCAAGTGCAACAGAAGACTTAAGTTTTTGCAATGATGCTTCTTCTTTGTCAAGCCAAACTGTTGCAAGTAAGTATATCTCCATAAATGGACAATCTTACCTGATTAAATTATCTGGAATTTATGAACCAACATATACTGATTTTGGTGCTCAAGTCGTTGTTAAATATCCAGATGGAGTAACTACTAAGACATTTAATCTAATAAAAGATCAGAGTGTTTCTTTGAATGATACTACGGGTGAAACTGTACAGCTTATCAATCTGGGCACTACCCCCTCAGGTACAACAGTGAATGTTGGAGGTACACCTACATCTAGTAGTGGTACTGCAACATTGGCAGTTAGCACTTCCTCTCTTTCTGCAATTTCTACTACAAAAGTATTGCAACAGAACGTACCAGCTACAATAACAGATCCTGTTAATAAACAAAATTATATTTTGACCTTAGAGAATATAAATTTGAATCAGTATGCTCAAGTAACTCTCACCCCCCAAGCAAACAATCTTGGATCACATGCTAATTTTTCGTTTGATATTGGTATTGAAAAAAGAGCAATACAGCTTACTCCTAGTCAAATTGAAAATAAAATTAGCCAGTTAAATTCTTCAATTTCTCAATGGCAATCAATTTCAGACACAACTGGGAAAGTTGTCCAAGGTCTTAATACTGCTTGTCTTGCTACTGGGGCAATATTGACTATAAAGAATCTGGTTGCAAATTTAAATGGTCCAACGGGAATCGCAAGGCAGACTGTAATGACTGGGGCAGGTGGATGGACTGCAAGATGCCAAGGCATGGTAAGTAATGGGCAGTATGTATCCTTGAATCAGTGTTTTCTTAATAATTCTAATCAAATTGATGCTGATGTAAATGCAACAAGTTTCATTATGCAGCAAGAGAATAAAGAAAGAGCAAATCTGCAAGCCCCCTATACTTCTAAGAGTTCTCTTATATCGGATAATGTTGTTAATACAAATCAATTCTTACAGCAAGCTTTCATTCCTGCAGTTAGTTCTGGTTTAAGTAATATTGGAGCTAATACTATCGTAAATCCTCAAGATCCATCTCAAAGTATTAGTGTCTCAACTGCCCAGGGTTTGCTTTCTAATCCCGGATGTAACACAAACATAGGTCTTCCTAATGCAGAAAATGTGCAGCTTTATTCAGATATTCTTAGTTCTGGATCAACAAGTGATAGTTTGAAGACCTTCGCACAACAAGGACTTTACTCTACGCTGTCAGGTATACAGGCAACTTCAAATGGTTGTATACAACAACAAACGCTTGCAACAACCCTAGGAGTTTCGAATAATAATGTGATGATTGGTTCTTTTAGTAAAGCAAATCAAGTATCAGTTACAAGTCCATCAACGTTTGGCAGCATTCCTGCAAGTAGTCAACTTGCAACTGAGATTTCTGATTCAAAAATCAATTTCCCCTCGAAGGATAATTATTATATTTTTCAAGATACGAGTACTGCTCAAGTTTATCTTATAGATTATAATAGTGATGGGGTTGTTCAAAGCACTTATTTGAGTAATGGGAATACTTTGACCCCTTATGCTACTACTCAGTCTTCAAATTCTCAAAATAATCAAGGTACTGCTTTAGGCAGCCAGAAAAATCCATTAAATTTACAATTTAAAATTTATTCCGCGTCTGCATATCAGAATACTTACAAAAATCCCCAAGTTCAGTATTTTGAAACTGCTCCTTATCAAGGAATGCCTGCAATTGTTCCATTCGATTTGCAGAATGGTTGGTATGCTGCAGTTCAGCAAACTTTACCATCGGGAGGAGCAACCGCTACTCAATCTTATGCAGCTTCAGGACAAGTTCAAAGTTTTTATTTGTGTAATGTTGGAGCAAATGGATTGGAAGAAGGAATTGGTATGGGAGATGATCAGTGTGAAAGCATAAATCTCGCAACAAATCAACTGAACAATCAGTTTCCTGCATTAGATTCAACTACGACGCAAAAATTAGTGGCTCAGGCAGTAAGTGCAATTCAACAGGCTCAGAAAGCTTACGCTTCTGGTGTTAGTAGTGTGGTAATTAATGGTCATAATATTAAAGTTGGGCAGCCAGCTACTAACGTTCCTCAAATTCAATGCCAAGACTTTATGTCTCCAAGTGATTGTAACTGGTTATTCAATTTGTGTGATCCTGTTGTTTGTCCTACAAGTAGATGTAATTTCGGAGGAGCTTATCCTGTACAAGATGTTGCTCAGACTGGAATAATAGGAAGCATTGCATTATGTTTGCCTAATGCTAGAGAAGGGATAGTAATTCCTGTTTGTTTAACAGGAATTAAAGCAGGAATTGATAATTTTATTTCAGTCCAGAAAGATTATGCAAGTTGTTTGCAAGAAAATCTTAATACGGGGAAAACAACAGGTATTTGTGACGAGATAAATAGTATTTATTTATGCGATTTCTTCTGGCAACAAGCTGCGCCTCTTGCAAATATTGCTATTCCTAAGATTACTCAAGCTATTGCAGGACAAAATACGAGGGGGGGAGGCGAATATTTATCTGTCCCTAATGCGTGGCAGACTGCACAACAATCAGTCAATTATTTTGTAACTTCCTACGGACAAAATGCATTTAATGCTTTCAATATTAAATCGGGACAGAATATAGGAACTACTTTATGTCAGAATTTTGCTTCTCTTACTGTTCCAAACGGAGCTGATTTATTAAATCAAATAACTGCTCCAGATTCTCCTCCTCAGTTTTCAGGAAATTTCCAAGAAATTCCTTTTACTACTGCAACTGTTCCTCCAACCTCACAATATCAAGTATTTTATCATATTTTTGCAGGGAATAATCAGGGAGTTTCTTACAGTGTTTATTTGCAAAGATCATCAGGGGGTTCTTATTACCAAGACACTTCTGCAATACAGCAAGTAGATTCAGGTTATATTGCTGCGGGAAGTTCCAATAGTCAGACAAAAGATTTTACCGCTGCTTCGGGATATAATCAGTTATGCATTGATGTTAATGGACAATTAGATTGCGGATTCCAGCAGGTTTCAACTTCACTTGCATCTAATTATTTGCAAAGCCAGTATTTATCAACGGAGGCTAATAATACTCAGATTACAACACAGCAAGATTGTATTTCAGGTAGCTCAAGTGCTTATAATTTGTTGAATCCAAATGTTCAGAATGGAGTTACCAACACTATTAATCCCCAAATATATAATAGCGGTATAACTAGAGTTTGTGCGACAAGCAATCCAGGTACAGGAACTGATCCAAATGTTGGAACACAAAGTTCTAGATGGGTACAAGTAGGTTATTGTGGAACTCCAAGCCTTATATGCTGGCTTGATACTAGTGGATTAAAAAGTCTTCTGAACTCTCCTGATTTAGCTACTTATCTTTCAAATGGAACAATAAATACATTAGGTAATGAAACTTTGCAAAGTGTTGAAGGTAATTATATGTCTATCTTACTAAATCAATCTGGTTATTTAAGTAACGATGAGTTTGACAGTAATGTTCAAACAATAAAATCAGAAACAAGTCCAAATGACCAGATAAACTCAATACAAGCAATCATTAACAAAGTTTTCTATAATAATCAGAAGGCTGAATTGTTGTTTTTAAGGGCAGGGGCGTATAGTCAACTTGCTTTGGCTTCGTCTGTGAACTCAACAACAACTACAGGGGCTTCTGGAACCTCTTCATCATTATTAACTTCAGGTACTTCATGTACTTCTAATGCACAGTGTCAAAGTGGGGACTGTGATTCTACTTTGAATGTTTGTGTGGGAGTATCTACTGGATCTTCATCATCCACTACTCCATCTGGAACATCAGCAACAGGATCCTCTTCACCGGGAACATCTTCCGGAGTTACTGTAAATGATCTTGTAAATGTAATGACTGATGCTAAGACAACTCAATATGGTGGTAGATACTGTAATTGTGGCTCTAGTTGTCAACAGTATGCTCAGTCTATTATGAATGCTGCAAACACTTACGGAGAAGATCCGGTACTATTATTGTCTATAATGATGCAAGAATCTGATTGCACTGTTACCGCTCAGTCTGGGTCTTCTGTTGGATTAATGCAAATTTCTTCATATGGTCTTTGCAGCGGTCTTGGGGTTAACAGTGCTAGCGATGTTACAGGAAGCGCAAATTATGATAAAAATATTCAGTGTGGCGCCTCGATTTTGAAACAGAAATATAGTGAATATAGTCAAGGGCAAACTTATACTTGTGATGGATTTACTGCTGTTGATAGTGGATGGGATGCTGCACTAAGGGGATATATTGGTTATGGATGCACGAATAATGTGAATATAGATGTCCCAACTTATGTAAATGATGTTGATACTAGGTACACTGCATTAATGAGTTTTATAACAAATAATAAAAATACTCAAGGTTCTTCATCACAGACAACATCTTCTACATTGCAGTTGACACAGTTTAATCCCTACAAACCGATATTTGACAAATATGCTTCTCAGAATCTTCCTGTATTTGTAACAGGTTCAACAACCAGCCAAACATTTACTAAGAATGATTTTGAGGCTTTGCTTGTTGCGATTGCTCAGTATTGTAATTGGGGAGGAAGTAATGGTGATTGGTTAATGTGTTATCAATATGGGGTTACTAATTATCAAGGGGCAGATAATCAAGTTGCAACAGTTTCTGGAATTTTGCAAGCTGTTATAAGTGAAAATATTCAAAGTTCATCTTCCTATTATCCATGTATTTCTACAACAGTTGTAAATGATAGACTAAGTTGCATTTTGAGTGTTCTAAATACAGGTAAAACAAATTCCCCTGGATTTTTTGGAATTGGAGCAAATACTGATGGAATTAATTATGCGAAAAGTGTAATGAGCTTTTATACTCAGTGGGACGCCTATTTTAATTCACAATAAATATATGCCCCCGACAGGATTTGAACCTGCGACCCTTAGCTTAGAAGGCTAATGCTCTATCCAGGCTGAGCTACAGGGGCTTTTTACTAATTAACACAAAATAAGAGATTTAAAGCTTTTTATTATACTTCTAGACCCATTAAATCTTCAGCCAGAACAGAATTCTTAAAGATTTTTTTCGACTCGTCAAGTATTTTTTTCTTATTCTTTTCATATCTTTGACTTATGTGAGTAAGAATTAATTTTTTTGATCCAGATTTTTTTGCAATTTCTGCAGCCTCTTCTGAAGTTAGATGTCCATATTCTGGAGCTTTGTCCTTTAGCTCTGAACTGAATGTTGATTCACAAACTAATAGATCTGAATTTTTTACGAAAGGTATTATCTTTTTGTTGAATGAGGTATCAAGAACGAATGAAATCTTTTTATCTTCCTCTTTAAATGTCAATTTTTTAGCAGAATATTTTTTCCCTTTGTAAGTTATATCTTTTCCCTCTTTTAGTCTTTTTAACAATGGTCCTGATGGAATTTTCTCTTTCTTCAATAAGTTCTTATCTATTCTAATTTGACCTTTTTTCACAAAGATATATGCATTGCATGGTATAAGATGAGTCATGGCTTCAGATTCTAGGTAAAAATCATCTGTTTCGAAGAATTTTCCATTAACTTCTTTTATTTCTATTTTGTAATTTTTTGTGAACTTAAATACATTCTGCATTTCTTCGACGAATTTTTTTGTTCCTTTAGGTCCGTAAATATAAAGAACTCTTTTGTAATCTGCCAATGCAAGAGATTGTAAAATTCCGGGCAATCCAAGAATGTGGTCTCCATGCCAATGAGTAATTAATATCCTTGTAATCTTTCCTATATTCAATTGAGCTTTTCTAAATTGTCTTTGAGTTCCTTCTCCGCAGTCTACCAGAATATTTTCCTCTTTATATCTTAGTAAAATAGAAGTATGATTTCTTTCAGCCGTTGGAATAGCATCAGATGTACCTAAGAAAGTCAATTCCATCTTTTCTGGCATTAATAAATCAAGAAAAAAGAGTTTTTATGCTTAATCTTTTTTAATAGATGCTGAAGAAGGAGAGATGAATATTATTGTATCCCCTCTTAAGAATCCTACTCCAAGATTTCTTTTTACTGTTCCGTTCTCTATTTCTTTTATGTTGTCTAAAACAAGATTTATGTGTATATCAAAAGCAAGCAATGTCCCTACTATCTGCTTTTCACCTTTAAGCTGAACAAGAACTTCTTTTCCTTTTGAGCTATTTAACAAATCCAGTGGTCTTTCAATTCCGTTAACCATTACTCTAGTCTAGTTGAATAATTTATAAACATTTCGCTTATTTAGTTGATGTTTTAGTATTAATTTGATAAGTCATTAATTTTGATGAATTCTTTTTACAGAAAATTATTTAAATGAAGTTTTGACCATCATTATATGAAAACGGGAAGAAAGAAGACTGGAGGAAAATATCAGGCTTCTAGAAAGAAGAAGATGTATGAAAAACCAGGACAAAGAAGAATTACAAAGCTTGGCGACGACAAAAGGAAATCAAAAAAAGTTATGGGTGGAAAAAGAAAAGTATTTTTGCTCAAATCTAAGCTAGTAAATATTCAAGAAAATGGAAAGACTGTAAAAGTTGAAATAAAAAATGTTTTGGAGACACCCTCAAACAGATTCTTTGCAAGGCAGAATATTCTTACAAAAGGTACAATTATTGAAACAAGTAAAGGAAAAGTAAGAATAACCAATAGACCAACACAAGAAGGAATGGTTAATGGAATATTAGTTAAATAAATTTCACTACTTTTTCTCGACTACAAATATAGAAACCTTTATATATGCAAAAACTTTATAAACCGTACGTAAAAATGTCTTTTCTGTATAAAAAATGGCTTTTGTAAAAAAATGTCCCGAATGTGGAAGTGTTAACTTAACGCATGACCCTCAATTAGGGGAGGTTATCTGTAACGATTGTGGTTTAGTTATCGAAGAAGAGATGGTGGATTCTGGAGCAGATGCTGCAGGCAAATTTGACAAAGGAGAGAAAAAAGGTAGAGGGGGAGCTCCAATGAGTATGCAGAAGTTTGATAAGGGTTTAATAACTAACGTCGGAGAGATATCAGATATTTACAGATTGGATCCTGGGGCTACGAGAAAATTCCTTAGATTAAAGAAATGGCAAGAAAGAGTCTCAACTTCTATTGAAAGAAATTTAAGATTGGCAATGGCAGAATTAAGAGTTATTGCTTCTTACTTGAATTTGCCAAATGTTGTCAGGGATGAAGCTGCAAGAATTTATAATTATGTTCTTCAGAGAGGACTTGTAAGAGGAAGGAGCATGGAATCGGTCATTGCAGCATGCTTATATACGGCATGTAGATCTTATAATATTCCTAGAACTCTAGATGAAATGGCAATTGCCTCTGATGTAGAAAGAAAGGAAATTGGTAGAACTTACAGATTTATAATAAGAAAATTAGGAATTAAGATAAAACAGAGTTCTCCAAAAGATTATATTTCTAGATTTGCATCTGTTCTTAAACTGTCTCCGAAAACGCAGAATGATGCTCTTAAAATTCTTAAAAGGGCAGAAGAAGTGGAATTGACTTCAGGTAGAGGACCCGCAGGAATTTCTGCTGCTGCATTATACGTTGCAGCTTTGATGAATGACGAAAAGAAAACTCAAAGAGAAGTTGCTGATATTGCAGGAATAACTGAAGTTACTATAAGAAACAGATATAAAGAACTTATAGAAAGGCTAGAACTGGAAGATAAAATAAAGCAGAAAGAAGTTGAACCAAAACCTCAAGTTAAGTAATTTTATTTGATATTTTCATTATCTTTTTATAATTCTTGATCATACTGATTTGTAGGCAGAGGTAGCGAAGTGGTCAAACGCGCAAGCTTCAGAGGCTTGTTCCTTAGTGGATTCCCAGGTTCAAATCCTGGCCCCTGCATATTTACAAAATTATAAAAACTATCGATAAATCGTTGGATTACGCGGGAATGCCGGAGTGGTCAAACGGGCTGGATTTAGGCTCCAGTAGCTTAGTGCTTGCATAGGTTCAAATCCTATTTCCCGCATAATCAAGAAACAATTAAAAATATATTTTTCTTTAGTTGTCGATGCATATAAGAAGAACACATCCTGCTAGAATAATTACTCGATTGGGTGTCTTTTATTTATTCCTTTCAATAGGTGTTTCGTTGGTTGCGACTATTTGGGCTGTATACTTAAATTCTTTTTTACATAATTCTTCTCTTGTAGGGCTTTTGACCAGTTTTTTTATGGTTATAGAAGTGTTAGCATATATTTTTCTAATTCCAGTTATCGAACGTGGCAATAAGGTAAAAATGCTTATAGCATCTTTAGTTTTTTTTGTGGTTTCTTATTTACTTCTTTCAATATATTCAAATATCTATCTTGTTATAGCCTTGGGGGCAATTATTTCTATACTAACAAGTTGGAGAATAACTATATTTGGGTTAATTGTAAGGGATAAGACTTCTGATGATAATGTTTCAAAAAATGAGGGAATTATTTATTCTTTGCTTAATTCTGCTTGGCTTATAGGACCTTTAATTGCTGGATATTTTGCAAAGAATTATGGCTTTGGGAGTGTTTTCTTTTTATCATCTTTATTTATTTTGATTTCAATTTTTGCTTTCTTTCTTTTTAGAATAAAAGACAATAGGAGAACAAAAACGATAGATCATGATATGGTTGAAGTTGTTCTTGAGTTTTTTAGACATAAGGGAAGGGCTATGACTTATTTCCTTAGTATCGCTGTAAGCTTTTGGTGGGCATTTATCTATATTTACATGCCAATCTATATTATTGACAAGGGATACGGGGGAATATTATTGGGTGTTTTCCTGGCGGGAATTACTCTTCCTTTAATTTTCTTTGATTACATATTTGGGAAACTTGCTGGAAAAAAAGGCTTTAAGAAATTGTTTTTTATTGGGTTCATAACTTTAGGATTACTTTCTATACTTTGTTTTTTTATTTCTAACATATATGTAATTTTGGGAGTTCTTACATTGGCAAGTGTTAGTGTTTCTATGATAGAACCAACTACAGATGCTTATTTCTTAGATATAGTTGAAGAAGAAGAGAGGGATAAATATTTTGGAATTTATACGACTTCAGCGGGAATAGGAAATCTTTTTGGTGCTCTTTATGCTGCAGTGATACTTCTTGTCTTACCATTTAAATCTCTTTTTGTATTTTACGGAGCTCCTATGATTATTATCGCTTTTTTGTCTTTGGGAATAGAAGAGTCTTATGAATTTCTCAAGAAGAAGAAAAAAATGAGGCATACAAAATTTTAAAACACGATAAAGTCTAGTTTTTTGATGCGGAGATGGCACAGCGGCAACTGCGGTCGCCTGCAAAGCGACTTTCCCCGGGTTCGAGTCCCGGTCTCCGCTTTTCATTTCCTAAAGTATTTATAAATAGTAGTGCCTAAGATTTATACATGTCATTCATAGTTAAGAAAAAGATACATGGTAATGATTATTTTTATCTTAACGAAAATAAAAGGATTGATGGTAAAGTGAAAACTAAGACTTTAGCTTACTTGGGAAAAGATAAGAAAGAGGCGGAGAGACTTGCAAAGGAATATCCTGATAAAAATAAAGCAAAAAAAGAAATCATGGAAATTAAGAAAGATAAAATTGATGAACCAAAAAACAAGATTTCAATGGAAGAGCTTGCTGCGTTTTGTAAAAGAAAAGGGTTTGTTTATCCTTCAGGAGAAATTTATGGAGGTTTGGCTGGATTTTGGGATTTTGGGCCACTTGGAGTGGAACTATTAAATAACATAAAAAGAGAGTGGTGGAATTATTTTGTAAGAGAAAAGGAAAATATAGCAGGGATAGAAGCGAGCATAATCAGTCCACCAAAAACTTGGAAGGCTTCAGGGCATATTACTAATTTTAATGATATTTCTGTAAAGTGCTTAAAATGCAAGAAATATAACAAAATTGACAGGGCAGATTTAGATAAAGCTGTTTGTGGTTTTTGTGGAGGTAATCTAGATAAATCAAGTGCGAAGGATTTGAATTTAATGTTTAAGACAAATGTTGGTCCGGTGGAAGAAGATTCTATTCAAGTTTATTTGAGGCCTGAAACTGCACAGGGGATGTTTCTTGACTTTAAACTAGTTCAGCAAACATCAAGGATGCAGTTGCCTTTTGGTATAGCTCAGATTGGAAGATGTTTCAGGAATGAAATTGCTCCTAGAGATTTTTTATTTAGAAGTAGGGAGTTTCATATAGGGGAGTTTGAATTTTTTATAAATCCTGATGAAGTGAGATGTGAATTTTTGGAAGAAAAACATCTAAAATTAAAATTTAGATTTTTAAGTTCGGAATCGCAAACTAGTGGAAAAAATGAACTGGAAGATAAAACAATTGAAGACATTTTGAGGGAAAAGAGATTGGAAGAATGGCATGCTTATTGGCTTGCAGAGCAGATTATCTGGTTTAGATCTATAGGATTGGAGGAAATAAAAATTAGGGAACATATGAAGGATGAGCTAAGTCATTATTCATCCGCAACTTTTGATATAGACTATGAGTATCCTTTTGGAAGTAAGGAAGTTGCAGGAATTGCTAATAGAGGACAGTTTGATCTAAAAAATCATGAAAAAGAAAGTAATCAAAGCATGACTCTTTATGATGAAAAATATAAAACTAAAGTAGTTCCAAAAGTAATTGAACCTACATTTGGTATTGAGAGAATATTTTTAGGAATTTTAGCAAAGGCATATCATTATAATAAAGAGAAAGATTATACAATTTTAAAAATTCCTTTTAAGCTAGCTCCTATAACTGCAGCAGTTTTTCCAATTGTAAAACAGCCAGAATATGAAAAAGTTTCAGAAAGAGTTTATCATGAACTTAAAAAAGAATTCAATGTTTTTTATGATAATTCAGGGAGCATAGGTAGGAGATATGCAAGAAATGATGAAATTGGGACCCCTTTTTGCATAACTATTGATGAAGACAGTCTGAAAAATAAAGATGTTACTGTGAGGATGAGAGATAATGGGGAACAATTTAGAGTGAAAGAAAGTATTTTAATTGAATGCATAAAAAGAGTAATTGAAGGAGATAATATTTCTAAATTTGGGAAAAAAGTTGATACGAGGAAGAAGTAATTGTTATAAATGGCTGCACTGGGAGTCGAACCCAGGACCTCCGGCTGTCCCAAAATAAAAGTCTATTTCATGAGACCAGCGCTCTACCAACTGAGCTATGCAGCCTTGAAGAATAGAGAAGAAAAAGTTATTTAAAAATTTGTTTTATTGCTCTGGCTTTATTTCTTTTCTTTTCATCCTTGCGAGAAATCCTGCAATTTGATTTCTAATTTTTTTACTGGGCATAGTGCTTCCTAATATTTTCTTATTAACGTTGAAATTATCACTAAATGAAATGTCTTTCTTGTTCAAATTTATTGCTGTTCTTTTCACCAATCTGGTTTTAATTTTTCCCATAATTATTTTCTATATCTCTTATTTTTAAGACTTTCTATTCAACTTTTTCTATACTTTTAAGGTCTTTTATAGCATCAATTAAATTGTCTAATTTTTTTAGAGGTTCGCCCAAAATTAGTATTTTATATGGTAGTTTCAGTTCTTGAGATTTTTTGTAAGCGTTGATTATATCTGATTCTGCTATTTTTTTCTTATTGTACGCAATGATAAGATATTCTTCTTTTTCTTTGACTTTGAATATTATTTTATTTATTCCTATTTCTTCAATACCAATTATTTCTATATGCTTTTGTGATAAAGACTCTTTAATCTTGTTGAAAAATTTGTTTCGATTGTCTTTACTTTTTTTTGCTTGTAGTTTTGGTTTTTTAGCAGATTTTTTAATTTCATTTTTTTGATGCCTCTTGTCTATTACTTCCTTCGGGATTTCTATTATTACTTCTTCAACCAACTCTTTTGGTTCAGGGCTCAAATTTTCAACTAAGATGGTTTGCTTTGGTTCTTCTTCAACTGGTGAATAATCTGATTCTGCAATAGTGAAATATCTCCATAATATTTCATTTTCTATTTTGAATGGTATGGCAAAATCTTTTATGGTTCTTAGAGCAACTCTTATTGCTGGTTCTAATCTTCTGTCAACAAGAAATTTATTATCTTTTAAAAGGAGATAAGCTTCTTTTTCTTTATTCTTCAAGTATTGAGAAAAATTCTCTAGCATAGGCTCTTGTCCTGGGATAAGATATAACGGAGAACTTCCAACATGCATATTTGAGATTTTTAATCTTTTATCCGCAATTAATTCAGAAAGAAATGCAGAGGCAAATAAGATACTTAATCCGGTCTCATGCGCAATGAAAACAGGGAGATTTGGCCCAGTTGATCTTATCATAGACAATATTTTTTCTTTTATTGCTACTGCATCTTGGCCCATTTATTGGGCAGGTATAAGAAAGTTATAAACATTATTATGGTTTGATCCATTTTACTTCATAGTAAGTTATATCTCTTTCTTCATCAACAATTGCAAGAAGAAGATTTTTCTTTGTTGAATGTGCAACTCTGTTTTTTGATGAAAATTCTTGCCAGGTGAATGTTTTTGATTCATAGTCTATAAATACAATCCATTTGGAATGTTTTTCTCCTACTTTTGTGCCTTTTTCATAAACTCTAAATTCTGCACCAAATTTTAGGGCAGTTTTTACTACATATCCTTTTTCTCTCAAATCTTTGAATACAGGGTATTTTAACTGAATTTTTTTATCTATTTTTTTGAATTTTTTTATCAATTCTTCCGGAGATATTTTCTTGTTCTTTGAAATTATTTCCATTTTATTTTTTTCAACTAGAAATAAAGCTTCTGAAGGGGAATAGATTATCTTACCTTCTTTTTTCTCTCCAAAATCACTTTTTTCATACAATGAAAAGGCATCCGAAGAATTGCTTGAAACTATTTCTCCAAGAATGTGAGACTTTATTTTCTCCATTTGTAGATAATATAACAGCAATATTTAAAAGTTGTTGAGGGTATTTTAATTAATGGAAGAGTATAACTTTAAAATTATAGAAAAAAAATGGCAAAAGAGATGGGAAAAAGAAAAAGCATTTTTAACTAAAGAAGGTAAGGGTGAGAAATTTTATTGCCTTGAGATGTATCCTTATCCCTCCGCTTCATTTCTTCATGTTGGTCACGTTAGGAATTATACAATTGGAGATGTTTATGCAAGATTCAAAAGAATGAATGGATTCAATGTTCTTTATCCTATGGGTTATGACTCATTTGGATTACCTGCTGAAACTGCCGCTAAAAAGCAAAAGATTCATCCTAAAAAATACACTGAAGATTCTATAAAAAAAATAATGGAGTATCAAAAGGCTTTGGGAAATAGTTATGATTGGAGCAGAGTTATATCTAGTCATGAACCGGATTATTACAAGTGGAACCAGTTTTTTTTCCTGAAACTTTATGAAAAAGGGCTAGCTTATAGGAAAAAAGCTCAAGTTAATTGGTGTGAGACTTGTCAGTCTGTTCTTGCAAATGAAGAGGCAGAAGGCGGAAAATGCTGGAGATGTGGGAATGAAGTTGTAAAAAAATATCTTGAACAGTGGTTTTACAAAATCACAGACTATGCAGATAAGCTTCTTGAGGGTCTTAATAGAATTGAATGGCCCGATATGATAAAAGTAATGCAGAAAAACTGGATTGGTAGAAGTGAAGGTGCTGAAGTTTTGTTTGATATTAATGGGAAAAAATGGCCGATATTTACGACGCGACCTGACACTATTTTTGGCGTTACCTTTGTTGTTGTTTCTTTGCAACACCCCGACCTTATGGAACTTGTTAAGTCAGAAGCAAGGGGAGAAGTCGAGAAATTTGTTAATAAGTCAAAGAAAGTAACTCAAGAAGATTTAGATAAAATTGAGAAAGAAGGAGTCTTTACAGGAAGTTATGCAATTAATCCAATGACTAATGAAAAAGTTCCAGTGTATGCAGCTAATTTTGTTGTTGCTGATTATGGAAGTGGAATGGTAATGGGTGTTCCTGCTCATGATAAAAGAGACTTTGATTTTGCTGTAAAATATAATATACCTATGAAAGTTGTTATTGAACCAAAAGATTTTGAAATTTATGAAAGGAATGGCCAATTAGGGAGTGCCTATGAAGGGGAAGGAGAGCTTGTTAATTCTAAGGATTTTAATGGAATGGAAAATAAGAGGGCCATGGTTGAGATAGTAAAGAATCTAGAAAGAAAAAATCTTAGTAAAAAACAGGTTAAGTATAAACTTAGAGATTGGATGATCAGCAGACAAAGATACTGGGGTACCCCGATACCTATAATTCATTGTGATAAATGCGGACTAGTGCCTGTTCCGGAAAAGGATCTCCCTGTCCTACTTCCAAAGAATGTTGATTTTAATTCTAAGACTAACCCTCTTATTTCTGATAAAAAATTTGTAAATATTAAATGCCCAAAGTGCAATGGAAATGCAAAAAGAGAGACAGATACGATGGGAGGGTTTGTGGATTCATCATGGTATTTTTTAAGATTTTGTGACCCCCACAACAAGAAGAAACCTTTTGATACAAAAAAGGTTGATCATTGGATGCCTGTGGATCAATATATTGGTGGAGCGGAACATGCAGTAATGCATTTAATGTATGCAAGATTTTTTGTAAAAGCACTTAAGGATCTTGGTTTTGTTGAAATAGATGAACCCTTTAAGAAATTGTTCAATCAAGGAATTGTTTACAAAGATGGACATAAAATGAGCAAAAGTTTTGGCAATGTTGTTTTTCAGACAGATATATCTGAAAAATATGGTATTGACACTGCAAGATTATTCCTTATGTCAGTTTCTTCTCCAGATAAACAAATGGAGTGGAATGATGAAGGAGTTGAAGGAAGTTTCAGATTTTTAAATAAAGTCCTAAGAGTTTCCAAATTGGTTAAAAATGTAAAAAATGATGAGAAAACGGATAGCAAATTAAATGAGACTATAAAAAAAGTTACAGAAAATATAGAAAACTTCAATTATCCTAAGGCAATTATTGCGTCTTCTGAATTCTTGGACTATCTTTATAATTTAAAGATCGTTCCTAAAAGATCATTTGAAGAACTGCTTAAGTTAATATCTCCCTTTTCTCCGCATATAACTGAAGAGATGTGGGAAAAGCTAGGCAATAAAGGATTTGTTTCTCTTGCAAAATGGCCTGAGTTTGATGAGAGTAAGATAAATGAAAACTTTGGGAAAGAAGAAAAAGTAATTGAAAAACTAGCAGAAGATATTAATTCGGTTCTTAATATTGTCTTAAAAACAGCGAAGCCTCAAACAGCTTATATTTATGTAATACCAAGTGAAAATAAACTGCTAAAAGATAATGTTTCTATTCTGGAAAGAAAAACGAAGTTGAAGATAAAGATTTATTCCGTTAACGAAAAGGATAAATATGATCCTCAAGAAAAATCTAAACGTGCTAAGCCGGGAAAATCGGCCCTTTATCTTGAATAATCAGATAGATTTTTATAATTCTCTCATTTAAACTTTTCATGATTGGTTTAAGGAAGAAGGGTGATAATCTTTCTCAGCTAAAGAATAAGAGATGGAAATTATTTTTAATTGCCTTTGGGATAATTTTGATAATTTTGGTTGGTGTTTTTATTTTTATAAATTATAATTTTGGTACAAAAGTTGCTGCGTCGCCTACATGCGGTGATGGAAGTTTTTATAATTCTTGTTCTTTAGAAAAGCCATTTTATTGTAATAATGGAATCCTTATAGAAAATTCTTCAGTGTGTGGATGTCCAAGTCTATTTAGTAAAGTTGGTGATTCATGCATCTATGGTAATCAATCATTTCCAGAATTCTCCAGCTTTGATTATGTTCTTGATGGTAATAGTCAAATTATTAATTTTACCTTGTATCACAGCGTTGTCAATTATCTTTTAACTCTTCCAGACTCAATTACATATACTAATGGTCAGCAGCCACTTAGATCCGATTTTACTTTATTGAGATTAAATGAACCGATTCAGGAATCTTTGCTGAGTCCTTTTGTAAAAGAGATTGAAAATCTTGCTCCAAATGATAAAACTGACCAGGCAAGGATTGCAGTTAGTTTGGTACAAAATATTCCCTGGGGTTCTTCTGGTAGAACTGTGTCCTTTGAAAATGTTCAAGCGAATTATTCTAGATACCCCTATCAGGTTCTTTATGATAATCAAGGTTTATGCAGCGAGAAATCTGAGCTTCTTGCTTTTATTCTAAGAGATTTGGGTTATGGTGTTGCATTATTTTATTATCCTTTGGAAGATCATGAAGCTTTGGGTATAAAGTGTCCCGTTCAAGATAGTTTAGATGGAACTGGCTATTGTTTTGTTGAAGCTAGTGGGCCCTCCATAATTTCTGACAGCTCTTTGAAATATTCTGGAGGTATTACTCTTAGTCCGAATCCTCAGGTGATTATAATATCTGATGGAATTTCTCTTCCAAATAATATGGATGAATATGGTGATGCAAAAATTATGGATCTTTTATCAAGTAAGACTTCTTTAGATGCTATATCTGAGATAAAGTTTAGTCAGCTTCAGCAAAAATATGGTCTGAGTAAGATTTATAATATTGGTTAGATAATTATAAGTAAGAGATGATGAAAGTCGCAATAAATGGTTTAGGTAGAATAGGAAGATTAGTTTTGAAGAGCGGGTTAGATGAAGGCGTTAATTTTGTAGCAATAAATGATTTAACTGATCCGAGAACTCTTGCGTATTTGATTAAGTATGATTCAGTTTATGGAAAGTATGATAAAGAAGTTGAGGCGGGTAAAGATTTTATAAAAATTGGCGGTAAAAAGATAATGATTTTGTCCGAAAGAGATCCTGGAGCTCTTCCTTGGAAAAAATTGGGAATAGATGTTGTTATTGAATCAACGGGGTTTTTTACTGACAAAGAAGGGGCAAGCAAACATTTGAATGCAGGAGCCAAAAGGGTTATTATTTCCGCACCTGCAAAAAATCCTGATATTACTGTTGTTCTTGGCGTAAATGATAATCTTTTGAAAAGTAGCCATAAGATTATTTCTATGGCAAGCTGCACAACAAACGGATTAACTCCTGTAGCCAAGGTTTTGGAGGAAGAGTTTGGAATTGTAAAAGGATTCATGACAACTGCTCATGCTTATACTTCTGATCAAGATCTTGTTGATGCACCTCATAAGAATCTGAGACGTGGAAGAGCTGCAGCAATTAATATAGTTCCTACAACCTCTGGAGCAACTTCAGCTGTGGCAGAAGTAATTCCTAGTCTCAAGGGTAAACTAGTCGGACTAGCTCTTAGGGTTCCCGTTCCAAGCGGAAGTATCGTTGACTTTGTGGCAGAATTAAAGAAAGAAGTTACGGTAGAACAAGTTAATAATGCATTTAAAAAAGCTGCTTCTTTAGGGAGATTGAAAGGGATACTTAAGTATACGGAAGATGAAATTGTTTCATCGGATATTATAGGAGAAAAACATTCTTCAATTGTTGACGGATTATCTACTATGGTTATAGGAAATACTGTAAAAGTTCTTGCATGGTATGATAATGAGTTTGGGTATGCGCATAGGTTAGCAGAATTTATTAAAAAGTTAGGATAATTCTTATGAAATCTATATTGAAGGAAGATTTGAGAGATAAAGTTGTTTTAGTAAGAGAAGATATAAATTCAGATGTTATAAATGGAAAAGTAGTTATGTCTGAAAGGATAAAGCAAAGTGCAGATACTATTCTTCTTCTTAAGAATAAAAAAGCCAAAGTTGTTGTTATTGGCCATCAAGGTAGACCTGGGGAAAAAGATTTTACTTCACTTGAACAACATGCAAAATTATTAAATAAATTTGTTAATATTAAATTTGTTCCAGATATAATTGGGAAAAAAGCAGAGAGAGCTATCAAAGAATTAAAACCTGGTGATGCTATCTTATTAGATAATATTAGAAAGCTGAAGGATGAAACGGATTTTACGAAAAAAGAATTTGTTTCTAAATTATCTTCTTGGTGCAATATTTATATAAATGATGCTTTTTCTGTATCACACAGAGAGCAGGCTTCGATTGTTAGCTTTCCAAAGTGCATGAAAAGTTTTGCAGGACCTTTGCTTGAAAAGGAAACTAAAGCTTTGAAAAAAATTAATTTAAAAAATTGTTTGTATATTTTGGCTGGAGCGAAGCCTGGAGACAATATATTATTATTGAAGAAAAATAAAGTTCTAGCTGCAGGATTATTTGGACAAATGTGCTTGGTTTCAAAAGGTAAGGATCTTGGTGCTCAGAATCTTTATCTTAAAAAAAATATTTCTGATTATGACAAATCTATAAAGGAATTAAGAATTAAGTTGAAGAGTATGAAAAGTCTTGTTGAAACTCCTTTAGACTTTGCAGTTAAGGTCAATGGAAAGAGAAAGGAGATTTTACTTGAGGATTTTCCAAGCAAATATGAAATTTATGACATTGGGGAGAATACTCAAAATAGTTTCATTGAGGAAATTAAAAAGGCTAAATCGATTTATATGAAAGGTCCAGTAGGTTATTACTCTGATAATAAATTTTTTAAGGGAACACTTGCAATTTTGAAAGCAATATCCAATTCTGATGCTTTTTCAATTTTAGGGGGAGGACAGTTAAGTGACGCTGTTGAAAAGTCAAAGATTCCAAAAAATAAATTTGGATATCTCAGCCTGTCTGGAGGTGCTTTGTTACAGTATCTTGCGGGAAAGAAACTACCTGGACTTGAAGCTCTTGGCTTTTATAAGAAATAAAAAGGTTTTTAATTTTACTTAGTTTGTTCTAGATAAGGTAAAGATAGGAAAATGTTTGATATAATAACTTTTGGTTCTGCAGTAGTAGATATTTTTGTTGAAACTGACCTAAAAAGTAAAGGTAAATTTGTGGCTTATCCAGTGGGAAGTAAAATTCTTGTGGAAGATATGAAATTTAGTATTGGGGGTGGAGGAACAAATACTGCGGTTGCATTTTCTAGATTAGGGTTAGAAACGGGTTACATTGGTAAGATTGACCGAGATTTTGGGGGTAAACAAATACTTGAGTTATTGGAAAAAGAAAGAGTTGGATTTGTCGGGAAAATGGAAGATAAACATGAAGGTATTGGGGGATATTCTATTATACTTGATAGTAAGGGGAATGATAGAACAATACTTACTTATAAAGGAATTAATGATGACCTTAAGTTTTCAGAAATAAAATTAGAAAACATAAAAACTAAGTGGCTTTATTTTTCTTCCCTGCTTGGAGACAGTTTTAAAACCCAAGAAAAATTGGCAAGACTCTTTTGTACTAAAGGAGTAAAAATAGTTTTTAATCCCAGTGAGTATCTTATTAAGAAAGAAAACCTAAAACCAATATTAAAGTTGTGTGAAATTTTAATTTTAAATAAAGAAGAGGCAGAGTTGTTGACAAAGGATAAAGATTTACTTTTAGGGTTAAGTAAACTTGGACCTAAGATTGTAGTTGTAACTAATAAAGATAAAGAAGTATTTGCTTATAATGGAGATAAGAAATATTCAATTGTTCCTCACAAAATGAAGGTTATTGAAAGAACAGGTGCAGGAGACGCATTTGCGTCGGGTTTTGTTGCAGGACAGATTTTTGGAAAGTCTATAACTGAAAGTTTGAGAATTGGATTGGAAGAAAGTGAATCAGTTATAAACCATAAGGGAGCTAAAATTGGGTTAATCAGGAGAAAGTTGAAATGAAAATCGCATTTTTTGAGATGAAAGAAAAATGGGAAATAGATTATATGAAAAAGAGTCTAAAGAATCATCAACTCTACTTTTTTGATGGGGAATTAAATAAAGATAATGTTGACAGGGTAAAAGATTTTGATATAATTTCTGTGTTTATTTATTCGGGTATTGATAAAACTCTTATACCAAGATTAAGAAAAGTTAAAGCAATTATAACCCGATCTACTGGATTTGATCATATTGACTTGAAAACTTGCAGTACAAGTAAAATAAAAGTCTATAATATTCCTCGATATGGAAGTAATACTGTTGCAGAATTTACTTTTGCGTTAATACTAAGTTTAACAAGAAAAATAATAAAGAGCAATGAAAGAGTTAGAGAACTTAATTTTGACTTAGATGGATTGAGGGGGATGGATTTGAAAGGGAAGACAATAGGGATTGTAGGTTTGGGAGAGATTGGAACCAATGTAGTAGAAATTGCAAAAGGTTTTAAGATGAATGTTATCGTAAATACAACAACAAAGGATAATAGTCTTTCAAAAAAGCTAGGATTCAAATATGTTAATTTTAATACTCTCTTAAAAAATTCAGATGTTATAACCTTTCATGTTCCTCTTTTGCCTTCAACAACTCATATGATCAATAGAAAGAATATAAATCTTATAAAAAAAGGTGCTTATCTTGTTAATACTTCTAGGGGAGAAGTAGTTGAAACTGAAGCTATAATTAAGGCTCTTGATAAAAAAATCCTTTCTGGAGTTGGATTAGATGTTCTTGAAGAGGAAGAATTAATTAGAGATGAAAAAGATTTGTTATTAAAAGAACATTCTAGGGAAGAGTTAAAATCTGCTTTAGAAGAGAATGTTCTTCTTGAACAAGATAATGTTGTAATTACCCCACATAATGCATTTAATACGCAAGAGGCATTAGAAAGAATTTTAGATATAACTGTTGATAATATTAACTCTGCTATAAATAACAGAAGTGATAATCTTGTAAAATGCGACTAAAAATTAATAAAATCTTAAGGAAGGGAAGAGCTATGTTTCTTGCTTATGATCATGGGCTAGAACATGGTCCCAGTGATTTTAATGATAAAGATGTGGATCCGGGTTATATTATAGATATTGCAAAAAAGGGAAAATATACTGCTTTAATTTTTCAAAAAGGAATTGCAGAGAAGTATAATAATCAAATAAAGAAGTCTGGAATCCCTTTAATTATAAAGTTAAATGGTAAAACTAATCTCTTTCAAGGAGAACCTATTTCTCGACAATTATGTAGTGTAGAAGAAGCTCTTAGATTGGGTGCTGTTGCAGTTGGTTATACTATCTATATTGGTAGTAAATATGAATCCGTTATGATGAAAGAATTTGATATCATTGAAGAAGAAGCTCATAAAAAAGGTATTCCCGTTATTGCTTGGATATATCCACGAGGTAAGAGCATTAAAACTAAGTCCGAAAGTGAGCTTATGGCTTATGCTGCAAGGACTGGATTGGAAATTGGTGCAGATATAGTAAAAATGAAATACGACGGCAGTTCTAAAGATTTGTCTTGGTCTGTTAAGGTCGCAGGTAAAACAAAGATAGTCATTGCAGGAGGAGTTAAAGAAGGTGAAAAAGATTTCTTAAAAGAAGTTAAAGACATAATGAATGCTGGTTCAGTTGGGCTTGCTATTGGTAGAAATATTTGGCAGTCAGATCATCCTCTTGAATTATCAAATAAAATAAGAGATATAATATTTAGATGATAACTATAATAAATTTTAAAACATATAAGCAAGGCGAGCAAGTTTTGAAACTTGCAAAGATTATAGAAAAGATAGACCAAGAAATTATTATTGCTGTTCCTGCTTCGGACGTCAAGAATGTAAAGATTCATAGTAAGATTAGAGTTTTTGCTCAACATGTTGACTATTTTGAAAAAGGGAGAAATACAGGGTTTATTATTCCTGAATCTGTAAAAGCTCAAGGAGCAGATGGAACTTTATTGAATCACTCTGAGCATAAACTAGAATTTAATGTTTTGAAGAAGACGATTAAGAGATGCAAAGATGTTGGCTTGAAAACTGCCGTTTTTGCAGCTGATTTAAGTGAAGCAAGAAAGATAGAAAAATTAAATCCAGATTTTCTTATTATTGAACCTCCAGAATTAGTTGCAGGAAAAATTTCAGTTTCTTCTGCAAGGCCAGATTTAATTAAGAAAATATCTGAGGCAATAGGAATGAAATTTCTTGTTGGAGCAGGTATTCATAACGGAAAGGATGTTGAAATTGCTTTAAAGTTGGGAGCTTCTGGAATTGCAGTTTCTTCCGCAATAACAGAATCTAGAAATCCTTCCAGAGACTTGGAAAAGCTTATTGGGAAGTAGTTTATATTGAACGGATCCCTTCTTTATAGTACTTAATATTAGCAAAAATATTTAAAATTATCTGTTTTGTTATACTTAGGAAGTTTTTATGGTTAAAAAAATTGGTGTAGATTTAGGAGGTACGTTTATGCGTGTTGGTGTTGTTAAAGATAATCAAGTTGTCAAATATATAAAAAAGCAAACCCCTAAAACAGAAAAGGAGCTTGTTAATGAACTTGCAAAGTCAATATCAGAATGTATGAGCAAGGATGTTTGTGGTATTGGTGTAGCAAGCCCTGGTCCCCTTAAAGATGGAGTTATTTATAATACTCCTAATTTACCTTTTAAGAATTATAATTTAAAAAAATTTCTTGAAAATAAGTTTAGAACAAAGGTTGAGATAAGAAATGATGCTCAGTGTGTTGCCCTTGCAGAAGCGAAACTAGGTAGTAAAAAGAAAAATTTCATTATTATGACTCTTGGTACAGGAATTGGAGGGGGAATAATAATAAATGGAGAGTTATACGAGGGGGAAGGGTATGCGGGAGAATTTGGACATTTAGTTATTAATAATGGAGAATATTTAGAAACTCTTTGGCAAAGGAACAGAAAGAAAACACAGGAACTTTTTGGGAAAAATTTTCTTATCAAAGATTTGTTTGATAAGAATGATAAGAAAGCAAAAGAATTGATTCAAGAAATGGTTACTTTCTTGAGTTATGGTATTGGTTCTTTAATAAATTCTTTAGATCCTCAGGAGGTTGTGCTTATGGGTGGTGTTAGGGATGTAGGGAGTAAATTAATGAGTAAGATAAATAAGGAAGTTCGAAAATATCAATACTTACCAACTATTCCTAAAATAAGATGGAGTAAACTTGACCATCCTGGGATTTTGGGGGCTAGTTTATTAATTGACTAATACTTATTCTAATATTGCTTTGATTCTTCTTATTCCTGCAGAGCTTGAGTCTTCTTTTAGAATTTTAAATTTTCCAAGTTCTTTTGTGTTTGATATATGTGGTCCAGTACAAATTTCTTTGCTGAAATATCCTTTTTTTTCTGAAGGATCAATTATTGTGTATACAGAAACTTCCTCAGGGTATTTGGCTCCGAATTCTCCTTCTGCACCAGATTTTAAGGCCTCTTTTAGGGGCATTTCTTTTCTTGTAACTTTAAGATTATCTTTTATTTTTTTATTAATTAGCTCTTCTACCTTTCTTATTTCTTCATCTGTTAGTTTTCTATTGAAACTAAAATCAAATCTTAGCCTTTCTGGTGTTATATTTGATCCTTTCTGATGTATTTCAGAATTATTCAAAATAATCTTAAGTGCGGCATTTAACATGTGAGTTGCAGTATGAAGTTTGGTTGTTTCTAACGAACTATCGGCTAGTCCAGACTTAAATTTACCAGCAGATGCTGTTCTAGATAAATTTTGATGCTTAGATTGTTTATTGTAAAATTCATTTTTTATTTTTTCAGAATTGATTTTAATGTTTTTTTCCTTTAGCATCTCCAAAGTCATTTCTAGAGGGAAGCCGTAAGACTGGTAAAGTAAAAATGCATCATCTCCAGAAAATTCTTTTTTATTTTCAATTATTTCTTTTAGAATCTCAAGACCTTTGATTAATGTTCCATTAAATTTATTCTCTTCTTCAAATAAAATTTTCAGAATTTTATCCTTATTGTTTTTTAGTTCTTTATAATCCGAATATATCTTAAACACGGGTTCTGCAATCTTATTTGTGAAAAATCCTATACGATCTAACTTAATCTTCCTGCCATAAACTATTGCTCTTCTTATTAATCTCCTAAGAACATAGCCCTGTTCTTTATTTCCCGGGATTATTCCATCCGCAATTATGAAAACAGAAGCCTTAATATGATCTGCAATTATTCTCATTATCCTCATTTCTTCTTCAAGGGATAAATTTCCACCAAGACCTTTTGTAATTTTTAAGTCAGAATATTTCTCTTTACTTCTTGGATATTCTAATCCAGATAATTCTTCAATTCTACTTATTATTGGGATAAAACTATCTACTAGGTAATCATCCTCAAATTCATTTAGGATTGTAATTGTTCTTTCTACTCCCATCCCCGTATCAACATTCTTTTGTTTTGCTATAGTAAATTTTTTTGAAGGCTCCTTTATGTACTGCATAAAAACGTCGTTCCAAATTTCTACCCAGTTTTTATCTTTTGAATCAAATTTTCTTGGAATAGGTAAGGAATTTGACTTCCAATAAAATATTTCTGTGTCCGGGCCGCATGGACCAGTTTGACCTGCTGGGCCCCACCAATTATCACTTTTCCCTAGAAATGCAATTCGTTCTTCTGAGATTCCCATAGATTCCCAAATTTTTGCAGACTCTTCATCTTTTGGAGCATCTTTATCTCCCTTAAATACACTTACTGCAAGCCTTTCTTTTGGAATTTTAAGGACCTCTGTAAGAAATTCAAAACTAAATTCAATTGCCTCTTTTTTGAAATAATCCCCCAAACTCCAGTTTCCTAGCATTTCAAAAAGAGTATGGTGATATGTATCTCCGACTTCTTCTATGTCTTGGGTTCTTATACATCTTTGTACACTTACTAATCTTTTTCCTGACGGATGTTTTTGACCTAGTAGGTAAGGAACAAGAGGGTGCATTCCTGCAGTTGTGAAAAGAACAGTAGGATCGTTTTGAGGGATAAGACTTGCGTTTGGAATAACCTTATGGTTCTTTGACTTGAAAAAATTTAGGTATTTCTCAATGAGATCTTTTCTATTCATACTATACCTTTAGAATTATTATTTATAATTATTTTGTTAATATGAGAGAGATTTTAGCTTTCTTTGGATTTCTCTCAACTGAGATTCTAAATCTCCACTGACCCTATTCGTAGAATTTTCCTCTTCATTTTCCTGCGGACGTTTTAAGATTTTTGGAATTCTAACTTCAGGGAGATCTGCTTCCAATAATTTTACATTCATTGCTATTTTTTTAACTTCCTTATAGAAGCTTGATTTCATTTTCAATTCTAAGTCTCTTAGTAGCAAAAATCTTTTAATTGACTTTATTATATTTATTATATCTATTTCCGAAGCAAGAATATCTTTTTTGGATTGAAGAGCTTCTTCATAACTAAGTTTTACGTGTATAAAATTGTCTCCTTTGTCCATATTAATCTATCTTAGAAAAAATATCCTTATCTATTTTGTCAATTTGACCTTTCATAGTCTGTAATCTTTGCTGCCACATTTCTAACTCCTTGTCTTCTTCTTCTTTGGTGTGTTTTATATCTTCCAAAATTTTTTCAACGCCAAGTAATTGTTTTTTTATCTTGTTGAACAAATCCATATTTTCCTCAAATTTGTCAATTCTAACAAATATTGGTTCTGATTTTTCTTGAGGTCTTTGCATTGAATACTCTGTCCTACTTGGTTTTGTCATCACTGATGGCTTCAGGGAGGTTGGTACCTTAATTCCTTCAGAAGATTCGTCCATCTCTGGAGTCATTTCTTTTGACATTGGGATGCTGGGGAGTTTTGGCATCGTCTGAATTTCTTCTTCAGATTCATCTGTCTCTTCATCCTCTTTTTCCCCAGAAATTGCATCTTTAATTGTATCTTGTGAGAATTTATTTCCTAGACTACTTGAAGGAAATCTTGGTAGAATATTTGGCTTAAATTGTAAATTTGTAGAACTGCCTAATGGCAAGTCAGGAAGTTTTGGTAATGGTGGAAGTTCAGGAAGACTGGCAGTTACTGGAATTTCCTCTTTTTTTTTCTTATTAAACAATCCCATATTAGTTGTATGTTTTAATATATTTAACAGAATATATAGGTTTAAAAACTTTTCATTATTTTCTTTAAAACAAAAGATATTTATTTGGACTTTTACATAAAAAAATATGGATAAAAAATTAATTAAGGAAGTTTTTGCGGAAGTTGCTGGTAAATCTTCTGAGTTGCTTGTGGATTTTCTTGATGATAAAAAATACATGAACGAATTTCTGATTGCAAAGAAGTTAGACTTGCCAATAAATCAAGGGAGAAATGTTTTGTATAAATTATCGGAACATGGATTAGTTTCTTCTACAAGAAAAAAAGATAAAAAGAAAGGATGGTATACTTACTCTTGGAAGATTGAAGAGCTTAGATGCCTTGAGTTCTTGAGAAATTTGTTGTTAAAAAAGATTGAACAGATTAAAAATCAAATTAAAAATAGAGAAACGAGAGAATTTTATGTTTGTGAAAATTGTCATGTTGAATTTAATGAGGAAAACGCACTGATTCATGATTTTACTTGCCCTGAATGTGGAAGAATTTTAGAAAGAAAGGATAATACTAAATTATTAAGAGAGTTTCATAAGAATTTAGAAAATTTTGAATCTGTCTTGAAAAATATTGAGGAAGAAATTTCTAAAGAGCAATTTGTAGAAGCTAAGAAAATAAAAGTTAAGGATGCTGCATTGAAAAGAGCAAAGGCAAAAGAAAGAGCTGCTGCAAGGGAAAAGTCCAAGAAACTTTCTAAGAAAGAGCTCAAGCCTAAAAAGCCATTAACTAAAAAGGTAACTAAGAAAGTTGCCAAAAAAACGAAGAAGTAATAATGGATTATAGATTGGTTTCTAGAAGAAATAAGTTTCATCTTAGTGTTAATACAATACTTATACTGATTAATGTATTAATGTTTATAGTTTTGTCAATATTAATATCTATTAATCCAAATTTGTTGGTTTATTTTTCCCTTAATCCTTCTAGTATTTTACATGGACAATATCTATGGACTCTTTTAACTAGTATGTTTTCACATGTATACTTCTGGCATCTTGCTTTTAATATGATCTCTCTGTTTTTTGTTGGGATATTGGTCGAGAAGATTATTGGTCCTAAAAGGTATATATTTTTTTACCTTGCATCTGGGTTGTTTGCTGGACTTGTTTTTGTGCTTCTCGCAGGATTTCTTGGTACTAGTGTAATTGGCGCAAAATTATTTGGTAGTCCAGATATAGCAGGCATTGGGGCATCCGGTGCGATATTTGGTTTGGTAGGATTGCTTGCCGTTTTAACTCCTAAGAACAGGGTATATCTAATTGCAGGACCACTCATTGCAATAATACTTGAATCTGTTCTGGCTAGTTTTTTATCTCCTTCATTATTAGCATCATTGGATCTAATTATTACAGTTTATGTGTTCTTTTCGATATTTGCAATGTTTTCTTTCAATAAATCTCTTAGAAAAGCAGTTATTCCGATAGACATGCCTTTCTGGATTTTGCCTATTGTAACAATTGTGCCTCTATTTATTATAGGATTATTTGTTCCATTACCTATAGCAAATTCTGCGCACCTTGGAGGGTTATTATTTGGTTTAGCTTACGGTTTATACTTAAAGAATAAGTTCCCAAATAAAACTCAGATGATCTCTCGAGTTTTTTCAAGATAATATGCCAAAAAAAGTTGTACAAAAAAAGAGATTTTCTTTAAGAAAAGAATATATCAAAAGTTGGAATTATATTAAAGATTCTAAGAAATTTATATTTATTATTATTGGGTTATTCTTTTTATTTGCTTTTATTGGTTTTTTTATTCCTGCACCAAATTATATTTCGCAGCAAATTTTGATTTATATTCAAAGTCTTGTTTCGCAGACTTCAAGTATGTCTTCATTTAAGCTAATTTCATTTATTTTTTTTAATAACATTCAGAGTAGCCTTCTTGGGCTTATACTCGGGGTCTTCTTTGGTATCTTTCCTGTATTTGTTGCTTTAGTTAATGGTTATCTGCTTGGTTTTGTTGCAAATGGTAGCGTCAAAGCCAATGGAATCATTATCTTATGGAAATTGTTTCCTCATGGAATATTTGAGTTGCCTGCAGTTTTTATCTCTCTTGGGCTGGGGATGAAATTGGGAAGTTTATTACTTAGTAAAGAAAAAAATGTGTTTAAGGACAATTTCATTAATGCTTTAAGAGTATTTTTATTAGTTGTTCTTCCTTTACTTGTTATTGCAGCAATTATAGAAGGAAGTCTTATCGTTATCCTTAATCATTAATTAATCTCTTATAAGAACTTTGCATTTTGATCTTTTTGCTTTAAAAAAATTCTTTGAGAATTTTTCTGCATCCTTCTCTTTAAAATCTTTGCAACTAAAAATATCTATAAATGCACGATTTTCGGTTTCATCAAAGTGTAAGGTTATAGAAGAAGTTTCTATGAATTGCATTGCAGAGTACCCTTTGAGGTTTCCCTCCGCAAATCTTTTTATTGTTGCAAGTCCAAACCGCTTTACCTTTATAATATTGCACAATTTTATAATATAATTATTTATTTTTCCTTTATTTTTTATTAATTCTGAATTGCAATCATAAAGGTTTATTGATGCTAATTTCCCCCAAAACATTACGAACTGTTGCGTAAATAACTTTTTAAATCTATTTCATTATTTTAGAGGAGATTAAGATGAAAAAGGTAGAACCTCTGAAAATTACCGAAAGAATGAATATATCACAGCTAGTCGGGCAGATGGAAAATGTAGGTTTTGGTGCAGGAAAGATAAGTAAGGCTTCACAAATAATGGAAAAAATGTTTTTAGATTCTAAGTGTAAAGTTTTTATGGGATTGGCTGGAGCAATGGTTCCAGCAGGGATGAAATTTGTAATTTTAGATATGCTTGATAATGTTAATGTTCTTGTTGTTACGGGAGCTACTTTGACTCACGATTTAATTGAAGCATTAGGAGATGAGCATTATCTTATTGAGGAACCATTTGATGATTCTAGTCTTAATAAAAAAGGATTGGATAGAATGTACAATGTCGTTATGAAAAATAAGGTTTATGAAAAACTTGAGAATTTCTTTATTGCTAATTGGGAAAAATTCAAATCTTGTAAGAGTATAAAAGAATTGATTTGGAAAATAGGAGAACTTTGTCCAGGAACTACTGAAAATTGTATTTTAAAAAAATGTTATGATCGAAAAATCCCTATTTTTTGCCCAGCTTTGGCAGATTCTGGAATAGGATTAATGATTTGGGGGAGAAAAGCTAGTGGTAAAGAAATATTGATTGATGCCTTTGAAGACATGAATGATATAATTGATCTTGCCTGGACCTCAACCAAGACAGGAATTATTTATGTTGGTGGGGGGGTTCCGAAAAACTTTATTCAACAATCATTGCAATTTTCTAAGGGTGCAGATTATGGAATTCAAATTACGACAGATTCTACTGAACCAGGAGGCAGTAGCGGAGCTCCTTTGAAAGAGGGAATTTCTTGGGGTAAAATGAAAAAGAAAGCGGATTTTGTAGATGTAAGATGTGATGCAACAATTGCATTACCTTTAATTTTTGGAGCTATCAAAGATAAAGCAAGAAATCTTAAATAGAATCCACCTATCTACTTTATGCTGACTAAAAAACAAGTTAATGAAATCAGAGATTTACTCAACAATTCTAATAATCCTTTATTCTTATTTGATAACGATCCTGATGGATTATGTAGCTTTCTGTTATTACAAAAATATACAAAAAGAGGAAAAGGCTTTCCAGTTAGATCTTTTCCAGATTTGAATGAAACTTATTTTAGAAAAATAACTGAGTTAAATCCTGATTGTTTATTTATTCTTGATAAACCATTAGTCTCTGAAAGTTTCTTTAAGAGAATAGAAGAAATAAATCTCCCTGTTGTGTGGATTGATCATCACAAAGTAGATAAAAAACAAATCCCAAAATTTGTAAACTATTATAATCCTTTATTCAATAAAAATAAATCTGAAGAACCGGTTACTACTCTTTGCTATCAAGTTAATAATAATAAAGATTTGGTATGGCTTGCAGTTGTTGGAAGTATATCGGATAGATTCTTTCCAAAGTTCTACAAAGAATTCAAAAGTAAGTATCCAGATTTGGCTGTAAATTCTAAGGAAGCTTTTGAGATATTTTATAATTCGCAGATTGGAAAAATTGCAAGAATTTTTAGTTTTGCTTTAAAGGATAGTACAACTAATGTGATAAGCATGATTAAATTTCTAATAAAGACAAATACTCCTTATGAAGTTCTTGAGGATTCTTCTCTTAATCATATGATGCATAAGAGATTTGAACAAATAGATTCAAAATATCAGAGATTAATTAAAAAAGCAGTCAAGATTGGTGAGAATTCAGATAACATTTTGTTTTTTCAATACGCAGGAGAGTTAAGTATAAGCTCTGACATTTCAAATGAATTGAGTTATAGGTTTCCCAAAAAAGTTATAGTTGTTGCATATATCTCGGGGCTTAAGGCAAATATCTCTGTTAGAGGTAATAACATAAGAGAAAAAGTTATGAAGTCTATAAGTATGTTAAATGGAGCAACAGGGGGAGGACATGAAAATGCAGTGGGGGCTCAAGTTAGGGTAGATGACTTAAAAACGTTCAGAAAGACTTTTGAAAATTTAGTTGAAAAAAACTAAAGAAATATTTAAAAATAGGGGTTACTTGAATTATCTATGAATGAACTAAGATTCAGGCTCAATTGCATGATGTCTATCTTAGTTTATACTACAGTTAAACACTCAATTTAATCCAAACGATTTTCTTCGGGTCTGGATTGGATTGGGATTATTCTTAATTAATTCAGACTTGGGGATTTCTAAGGACTTTAAAATGAATTTAGAAAAACACAAGATGGAAAAAGAAATGGTAGAAGAAGAGTTGAGCTCCTTATTGGAGATAACCTTTAGACTAGAAGATGAGGTTAACTCTTTTTTGCAAAAAAGTACTGAATAACAGAACAATTTGGACTCAAAATTTGTTCCTCTAGATATTAATAGCTTCTACCAAAATAAGTCCAATATTTTGCGGGTTTTCCGCAATGTACACATTCTCCAGAGATTTTTTCTTGATCAAACGGAATAACTCTTGAACCAGCTCCTTTTGTTTGGTCTTTGATTTCTTCTTCGCAATCTTTATCTCCACAGAATTTTGCAAGAACCAACTTCTTGTTTTTTACCTCTTTAGTAAATTGATTCCAGGTATTAACTTTAATTATTTGAGAATCTAGAAACTTCTTTGCCCTTTCAAACATAGAGCTCTGAATATCTTCAATTATTTTTTTTGTTTCACCTTTGATCTTATTTATTTTTATGAACTCTTTTTTCCCGTTATCTCTTCTTACTAAAACAACTTGCTCCTTTTCTAAATCTTTTGGACCAATTTCTAATCTAATTGGTACACCTTTTAGCTCGTACTCAGAATATTTCCAGCCCGGAGAGTATTCTTCTCTTTCATCTATTGTTACTTCAAATTCTTTATTTAATTCTTTATAGATCTCTCTTGCTTTTTTTAGAACTTTTTCTTTTTCCGAAGAAACTATTGGAATTATTACAATCTGTGTTGGTGCTACGTTTGGAGGAAGAACCAGCCCTTTATTATCTGAATGTGCCATTACTAAAGCACCTATAAGTCTTGTTGAAAATCCCCATGAAGACTGCCAAGGAAGAGCTTTTTTTCCATTCTTATCAAGGTAAGAGATTCCAAAGCTTTTTGCAAATCCTTGACCAAGATTATGAGAAGTACCACATTGAAGGGCTTTTCCCTCTAGAGTAAAACTTTCTATTGTGGTAGTATATTTTGCTCCTGCGAATTTTTCTTTATCTGTTTTTTTGCCCTTTATTAAAGGAATAGCCAAAAGATTGTTGCAAAGCTTTTCATATTCGTTTAGGAACAGAACTACTTCTTTATCACATTCAGATTCTGTTTCATAAACACAGTGACCTTCCTGCCACAAGAACTCCCTGCTTCTTAAGAATAATTTGCATTGCGACACTTCCCATCTTACAACATTACACCACTGGTTTATTCTCAATGGAAGATCTCTCCAGCTTCTTATCCATCTTGAATATGCATCATATATTATTGTTTCTGATGTGGGTCTTAATGCAATTCTTTCTTCAGAATCTGTTTTTTCAAGCCAAGCAACTTCTGCCTCAAATCCTTTTGCATGCTCTGATTCTTTTTTGAAAAATGATTCTGGTATAAACATAGGAAAATAAGCATTTGAGACATTTTTTTGCTTTAATACTTTGTTAAAATAATCCTGAATCTTCTGCCAAATAGCATATCCATATGGCTTGATTATCATTGTCCCTTTCACGGGACCGTATTCTGCCAGTCCTGATTTGAGACAAACTTGTGTATACCATTCTGGCATATCTTCTTCTTTTTTTATTGTTATTCCTTCTTCCGATTTCTTATTTTCCATTTCAATTTATTAAAGCCCCACTAAGATTTTGCTGCGAGATTTCATTGATTACTTGCTTTATATAATTTGATTCTAAGGCAAATCCAAGATTTTCTCCGTTATCTATTTTGAAGTTATTTATCCCAATAACTTGCCCATCTTGATTAATTAAAGGACCCCCAGAATTTCCGGGATTTAGAGAAGCGTCTGTTTGCAAGTATATATTTAACCCGTTTGAACCTGGCCTATTTATACCAGAGATTATCCCCTCTGAGACTGAAAACTGCAATCCAAGAGGGTCTCCAATTGCTATCACCTTATCTCCAACTTGCACATTACTAGAATTCCCTAAAGTTAAAGCACTATAGTTTCCAGGAATTTTTAATAAAGCTATATCAAATATCTCATTATACCCAACAAGTTGGGCATTTATAGTTTGTTTATTGCTAGTTACTACTTGTATTTTAGAAGTTATTTTATTATCATCATCTGATAGTACATGGGCATTTGTAACAATGTATCCATCGGGGTTTATTATAAATCCCGTACCTTGTCCTACTAAAGTTAATATGGTTACTACAGAGGGGTCTACTGATTGAATTATCCCTGAAAAATCATCTGTTGAACTTGCTTTGATCAAACTTATTTGCTGCTGGACTTGTTGTTGACTACTTATTGTGTTATTTTGAAGTTTCAATAAGTTTGAAGTTATAGAGTTGAGCTGGGACTGTGTGTTAACTTGTAATTCAGATATATTATTCTTTAAATTTGCGTAATTCTGTGTTTCTTGAATATATACTGAATACATCATGAAACCGAGTAAAATTATCATAACAATTACAAAGAAGCTAAAGCTTCCAATAAGAATTTTATGGTGCCTCTTTAGTGCCATTTTTTTATAACAAGAACAATCTATAAAAACTTAACCTTGCTTGAGGTTTTAGGCTTGTGGTGCAACGGATAGCACAACCGGCTTCGGACCGGTTAATCGGGGTTCGAATCCTCGCAGGCCTATTATTTTAATTTTTTAACCAGTATTTCTCGGACTATTTGATTATCTGCTCTTCCTTTGGATTCTTTCATTACCTGTCCGATTAAGAAGTTCAGGGCAGAGTTTTCTCCTTTTTTGTAATCTTCTATTGCTTTCTTGTTTTCCTTCATAACTTTTTCAATTAGACTTTCAATTTCTTTGATATTTGTTATCTTTTCATTTCCTTTAAACTCTTTTTCTGGTGAAAACGATTTAGGGATAAATTTATTGAGCATTTTTTTGGCTTGTTCTTCCGTAATTCTTCCTTTCTTCAACATATCTAAAAGTTCAATGAAATGTTCTGGTTTGATTTCAATGTTTGGAGAATCCAAAGAGGTTTTGTTATAATTCAAAACTCTTAATAACTCTACAGTTACCCAAGGGACGGCTAGTTTAGGTTCAACTTTATTTATTACTTTTTCAAAGAACTCAGCTATTTCAAGTTTTTTTGAAAGAATCTGAGCGTATTTTTCGGGTATATTATATTTCTTTATTAACTTCTGTAACTTTTCTTGAGGTGTTTCAGGGAGTGAGCTCTTTATTTTTTCTATTCTTGAATCATCAAGTATAATCATTGGTAAGTCTGGATCTGAGATGAATTTGTAATCTTGTTCTGCTTCTTTTTCACGCATTTTTTTTGTAATTCCTTTTGCTTCGTCAAACATTCTTGTTTCTTTTGTTTTTGGAACACCTTCTTTTTTTTGACGTGATTCTTCATACTCTATTGCAGATTTTATATTCTTAATACTATTGACATTTTTTATTTCAACTCTCTCGCCTTTTAGTTCTGGGAGTGAAACGTTTACGTCTGCTTTTAATCCTGAATTTTTATCTATGGATTTTATGTAACCAAGAGTTATGATCAATTGTTTCAACCAATCGGATACTTCTTCTGATGATTTGAAATCAGGTTCTGTAACTATCTCAATAAGAGGGCTTCCGGATTTATTATAATCAATTTCCCCTGTTTTTGGATTCCAAGCGGCGGGATCTTCTTCAAGGTGAACCTCTCTTATCCTGATTCCAAGAAATTTTCCATTAACTCCAACGGGTGAAGCGTGAGCTCCTGAAATTGTATTTTGATATCCCTTTGGTAAATCTGGCCAATCATAATGCTTCCTTTGCCAAACAAGTTCCTTATTTATTTTACATTCTAAAATTAATGCTGTTTGAATTGTCCTATTTATTGCTTCTTTATTAGGAAGCATGGGCTTTGATCCAGGCTGAGCAGTGCAGATTGGGCAAATGTGAGTATTCGGTTTTGTAAGCTTTGCTCCATGAATAGATTTACATGTACAAAATAATTTTTCTTTTGTATCTAAATAACCATGAATTTCCAATCCTATCATGACCATTTTAAACTTAAATTTAAAGAATTTATTAAGTTAATGGATAGTTTTTTATAGATTTTAATTTTATACTCTTTATGGAATCGAAAGCACAACCCGGAGATTATGTTGAAATTTCTTTAATGAAAAGTTCCTATGAAGGAACTATTCTTCAGACTCCTGAATCGGAGAAAGGAATTATTCTCTTAAAGCTAAAGTCAGGTTACAATTTTGGTATAAATCGTAAAGATATTGTTGAAATAAAAGTTCTTAAGAAATTTTCTCCTGAAGAAAAGAAAGAAGTTGAAATAAAGAAGGATAAGGAAAAGCCTAATGTTGCATTAATAATTACCGGAGGAACAATTGCTTCAAGACTAGATCCTCGAACAGGGGGTGTTGATCCTTTGATAAAACCAGCAGATTTCTTTAAATTTTATCCTGAAATTTTTGAAAAAGTTAATGTTCTAAAAGTTGAAATTCCTTTTACTAAAGCTTCAGAAGATATTGATTATAAAGATTGGCAAAAACTTGCGAAGATTGCTGGAGAACTTCTTAATGATGGAAGTATTCAAGGCATTATAATTGCTCATGGAACTGATTTTTTACACTATACTTCTTCTGCACTATCTTTTTTTCTAAGGGATTTAAATAAACCTGTTGTGATGACTTATTCTCAAAGAAGTAGTGATAGGGCTAGCAGTGATGCAAGATTGAATTTACAGTGTGCAGCTATCGCAGCGATTTCCGACATCGCTGAGGTGATGATTGTTGGTCATGGTACAACAAATGATGATTTTTGCTATGCAATGCCTGGGTCAAAGACCAGGAAAATGCATAGCTCAAGAAGGGACGCTTTTAAGGCAGTGAATGCAGAACCCTATGCAAAGATTTTTCCAGATAAAATAAACAAAATGTCTGATTATAATCTAAGGAATAAGAACAAGGTTAAAGTTGACTCCAAATTTGAGGAAAGAGTTGCTTTGGTTAAGGTCTGTCCAGGGCAGGATCCGGATATTTTAGACTATTACTTAAAAAACAAGTATAAAGGAATTGTCTTAGAAATGAGTGGATTAGGACATGTTCCGACATATAGATCAAGGAAATCTTGGATAAGAAAACTTAAGGAAATTCAGGCAAAGGGGCTTATAATATGTGCTGCTGCTCAGACTATCTATGGAAGACTTGATCCTTATGTTTACTCGAACGGAAGAGAAATCCTTGAAACAGGAGTTATTTATCTTGAAGATATGCTTTCTGAAACTGCTCTGGTTAAGCTGGGCTGGGTTTTAGGGCATGATGAATGGGCTAAAAATAAGGATAAAATCAGGGAAAAAATGCTTGAAAATTTTGCCCATGAAATCAATAAAAGACTTGAATTTGAAGCTTTTGAAGGATGATGTTTTAACTACCTAGGAGTTACAATCATAAGATTTATAAGGATAAATGGAGAAGATCTTTTATGCCTAATCCAAGATATTTAACGGAAAATGGACAACCTCAGGTTGAACTCTTGAAAAAGCTTAGCCTAGCCAAGAGAACATTCTATGAGAATCTACCTAGCTTTTGTCAACAAAATTATCTTAATCTAGAAGAATTAAAATCCATTGATGGTGTTTTTTTAATTGGTTCACATGCTACAAAAAATGAGTGGCATAATGATTCTAGCGATCTAGACCTTAAGTTGATTAATTCCAGAGCTGTACCAGAAAATCTTTGGAGATATAAAAGAATAATTCTAGATCCTATTTTATGTGATCAGAGTAAAGAAAAGAGGTATTGGATAGATTTGTATTTCGCACTAAAAAATTATCAGGTTACTTCCCCAAAATGGGATTTAACTAAATATTGGAATGAAGACATTTAATCAATCAAAAGTTTTAATTGAAAGCTCTAGAAAGGGCTCTAATCCAGGGGGATTTTGTACATATACAGATGAAAGAAGAACATTTCCAGGTTATTTTAAATATTGTACTGGGGCTAGACTTCCTCATTCTTCTTATCTAAAGCCGGAACATCAACCAATTTATGAAGCAGTAACTTTTGAACTAGCTAGGAGATTAGGCTTGAAGACCCCTAATTTTTTTGTTTTATTAAACAACAAGGGAAATCTGATTTTTGATGAGTCAAATAAGTCTCTTTTAAATGGCCATTCCGGAAGATTTTGTTATTTTTTTTCTGAAAAAATTGATGAACCTCATAATGTTCAAGATTTAGATAAAATAGGAAATAAACTTGTTGGAGATGAAAAAGTTTATTTAGATAGCCTGGGAATTTCAGATGTAATAGGAAAAAGGCAGAACTATATGGTTCTTCCAAAAAATGGAGAATTTGAAGTTTCTTACATTGATCTTGGTTGTAGTTTTGTATATGCAACTGATGGAATTATTCGTTTACCTCACAGTTTAGAAAATTATCTAAGAAATGGTTCTCAAAAAAAAGATAAATGCAATCTTAAAAATAAGAGTATTATTGGTGCAGATAATAATTCACTAGTTAATTTGGATGAACTTGTTTATCATTTTAATGGCTTAACTGTACCCTGCCTTAATCCCTTTTCAAGGGTTCCAATATCCAATCTAATTTCAAGCGATGAAATAAACGAGATAGATCAATATCTTGTTCATGGACTATGCCAGAGTTTACATGAATATAAGGAAGAAGGATTGCTGGTTTAGACATTAAATTTAATAAATACTATTTCCCTTTATTTTTAATGGATAGTGAAAAGGTAAATTATTCTGAATTGGGTCTTAAATGTGGGCTGGAAATTCACCAACAGCTAAACACTAAAAAACTATTTTGCGATTGTCCTTCTCTTTTAAGGAGCGAAGATCCAGATTTCTTTATTAGAAGAAAATTACATGCTGTTGCCGGAGAAAGTGGGGAAGTTGATGTAGCTGCGAAGTATCAGTCTTCTTTAAATAAAAATTTTGTTTATCAAGGTTATGAAGATACTACTTGTCTTGTTGAACTAGATGAATCTCCCCCTAGAGAAATTAATAAGGACGCTCTTAAAATTGCAGTTCAAGTTTCTTTATTATTAAATTGTAAAATAATTCCGATTACCCAAATAATGAGAAAAACAGTGATTGATGGTAGTAACACTTCCGGATTTCAGAGGACGGTTTTAATCGCAGGAGACGGATATGTTGACACCGCTTCCGGTAGAATTGGAATTCAATCTATTTGCCTAGAAGAAGATTCTGCAAGGATAATATCGGAGAAGGACAATGAAGTTACTTACAGGCTTGATAGGCTAGGTATTCCTTTAATTGAGATTGCAACATTTCCGGATATTTCTAATCCTGAAGCTGCAAGAGAAGTTGCTCTTTATATTGGAAATGTTTTGAGAAGCTGTGATGTTAAAAGAGGTATAGGTACTATAAGGCAGGATGTTAATATGTCTCTTAGAAAATTAGGGGGAACGAGGATAGAAATTAAAGGTGTTCAAGAACCTTCTTTGATTGTAAAAACTATTAATTCTGAGATTGAAAGAGAGGTTAAAGAAAATAAAAAAGTTGAGCCTCAGGTTAGAAAAGCATTGCCTGATGGATCTACTGAATTTTTGAGACCTATGCCAGGAGCTTCTAGGATGTACCCTGAAACAGATTTACCCCTATTAAGAATAAGAAAGGAGTTTATAGATGAAGTAAAAAGAAGTCTTCCTAAACTGTCTTCTGAAATTGCAGGTGAGTTGAAGAAATATGGTTTGCATGAGGAACTAATAAAATTAATATTAAAAGGAAATAAAGTTGAAGAATTTAATGAACTTGTTCTTGTAAATAAGAACCCTGAACTAGTTGCAAAAGTTCTAGTTCTTTACCCTAAAGAATTGGCTTCTAAAAATAATTTAAGTGAAGATAAAGTGAGTAAGATTTTGAATAAAGATATTCTAGTAGAGATTTTGGAATCTGTTGCGAAAAAGAAGATTAATGAAAGGCAAGTAAAAGATGTTCTGGAGAGAATTGTAACTGGAATAGAATTTTCTGAGGCTGTCAAGTTTGAAGAACATGATTCTGATAAACTTGAAGAAAAGATTATTAATTTAATCAGAGAAAAACCAGGATTGTCTGGGAATGCTTATATGGGTTTGTTGATGAAAGAGTTCAAAAGAAGAATTGATGCTAAAACTCTGATGGAAATTATTTCAAAACATCTTAAAAAAGATTGATATTCAAAAGAATTACCATTAATTTTAAATATAACTTTCCTATCTGATTTTAATGGATTTGGACAAGTTAAATAAGGAAATTGTTTCTATCTCAGATATTTTAGGTAAAAATGTAAGAGAAGTTTCGACTGTTGGCTGGGTTAATAGTACACGTGAATTGGGGAAGATAAAATTTCTTTTATTAAAAGATCAGACAGGGATTATTCAGATCACTGCTGTGAAAGGAAAAACAGACGATAAGATTTTTGATATGATTGATAAGATTGCTAGAGAATCTGTTATTTATATTAAAGGAGAAGCTAAGGATTCAAAACAGGCACCTGGTGGACGAGAAATTATTCCTGAGAAAATAGAAGTTCTTAACTCTGCTGAAACTCTTCCAATAGATGTTTCTGAGTTTTCCAAGACTGATTTGCCAAAGAGACTGGATAACAGGTTCTTAGATTTGCACAGAGAAAAGATTCAGGCAATATTTAAGATACAAAGTGAAATTGCATTTAGGTTTAGAGAATTTTTTCATAATAAAGGATTTTTTGAGGTTCAGTTACCCTCTATAATTTCTGCTGCAAGTGAAGGTGGAACAGAATTGTTTAAAGTTGAGTATTTTGAAAGGAAGGCCTATCTTGCGCAAAGCCCCCAATTATACAAACAGATGCTTGCATGTTCTCCTATGGCTAAAGTTTTTACAATAACTCCTGTTTGGAGGGCTGAAAAACACAATACCATAAGACATCTTAATGAATCGAGACAGATGGATATTGAAGTGGCTTTTTCTGGGCAAAAAGAGGTGATGAAATATTTAGAAGATGTGGTTAAATATGTCATAGAAAAGCTTCTTGAAAATTGTAAGAAGGAAATTCAAGTTTTGGAATTGAAGTTAAAAATTCCTAAAATAAAGTATCTAAGCTATGATGATACTGTAAAGCTTTTGAAAATGAAGGACGGTGAAGATCTTTCTCCAGATAACGAGAGAGATTTGGATAAAAATTTTCCAGATACAATTGTTTTTGTCCATTCTTGGCCCGCAAGTATAAAACCTTTTTACATTATGCCGAAGGATGGGAAGGTTGATTCAAAGTTGAGTGAAGGTTTTGATGCAATTTATAGGGGGCTGGAAATTTCTTCAGGAGGGCAGAGAATTCATTTACCTGATTTATTGATAAAAAGGATAAAAGCAAAGGGTATGAATCCTAAAGATTTTTGGGGATATATTGACAGCTTTAGGTATGGAGCTCCTCCTCATGCTGGATGGAGTATTGGTTTAGAAAGGATTACGATGCTTATTACGGAACAGAAAAATATTAGAGAAGCTGTTTTATTCCCACGAGATAGAGATAGATTGACTCCGTAAATATTTATTGTTTTTTCATCAAAGAATAAATTTAAAAAGCCGAATAAATAGTAGCATTATCCTTAAAGGAGGATTAAAATGAACAAAAACAAATATAAGGGCGACGAAGAAGAAGACGAGGATGAAGAAGAAAAGAAAGATGAAAATGAAGAAGATACAGATGAAGACGAGGATGAAGAGGAAGAGTCCAGCGATGATGGGGATGACGGCTGGTAAATTCTTTTTTCATTAAAGTTTTTATTTGGAATTATATTTTTACGGTGGGGTTTTATTTTTTATTACAATTAATTTTAAATAGGAGTTATTTTTTCTGACATCTATGGAGACTATGGAAGTAAAATTGAGACATTGGCGTGATCTCACAGATGAGGAAGTTAATGCAATTCATAATCCGAGAGATATCCCTATTATTTCTATAATTGGAGGTCTTTCCCATGATGAAAGGAAAGTGATTTATGACCAAATTAAGATAAGAAGAAAGTATTTCAAAGATTTTATGGATAGACAAGGTGTTTGGTTAGATGATCATAAATGGTATATTGGAGAGGATTTGGAAAGAAATCATAGGTGTGAAGATCCAAATGATATACTTACTAATGAAGTAATCGCAGGAGATGGCGAGAATGTAAGGTTTAGAATTTATTATGCAGTAAAATGTACCCAAAGAATAGAAGGTCCTCCTTACTCTCCTGAATTGTCAGATTTCTTGAATGAAGTTTATGAAACAGTAGAGTATTAGTTTTTAATTAATCTTATAAACTTATTATTTTTAGGATAAATATGGGAGATTTTCTTTACCATAAACTTTCGGATGATGATATAGAAAGAGTGAAAAAAGAAGCGAAGAATATGCTTGAATCTTTTTCTGAGAAAATGTCTAAGTTAAAAGTCGCAGAAGAAGAGCCCTCAATAAAAAGAGATAGTTTTGAAAGAGAAGAAAAGAATGGCGAAGAGTGTGATGAATCTTTTAAGAAAATAATGTTTGAAAATGCACCAAATAAATCTAGAGATTTTATAATTGCGGAAACAAAGAGATGGGAATGACTACTGTTGAAAAACTTAAGACATATCTTGAAGAGATAAATAAGAATGATAAGCAAGGAAAGAAGATAAATGCATTTTTGCACTTGCAAGATGAGAAAGAACTTTTAAGAGAAGCTGGAGAAATTGATAAAAAGATAAAATCTGGAAGAGCAGGAAAACTTGCTGGAAAAATTATTGCCGTAAAATCTAATATAAATGTTAAAGGATTGATTGCTTCATGTGCTTCTCATGTCCTTGAGGATTACAAGGCTTCCTATGACGCAACAGCCATAGGGAAAATCAAGAAAGAAGATGGATTAATAATTGGTATGACTAATATGGATGAATTTGCTTCTGGAAGCAGTGGAGAAACTTCTGCATTTGGTCCAATAAAAAATCCCGTAAATTTAGATTTAATCCCCGGAGGATCTTCTAGTGGTAGTGCTGCTTCTGTTGCAGCTGGTTTTTGTGATTTGGCTCTTGGAAGTGATACTGGAGGAAGCATAAGAAATCCTGCATCTCATTGTGGAGTTGTGGGAATAAAGCCAACTTATTCTTCTGTTTCAAGGTACGGACTTATTGATTTATCTATGAGTCTTGATCAGATTGGTACTTTTGCAAAGAATGTTTCAGATGCAGGTCTATTGTTAAGTGTTATAAAAGGAAAAGATAATAGAGATTCAATTTCACAAGAGTCTAAGGAAATTGATTTAAATGAGATTGAAAAAACCAGTAATTTTACTATTGGAATATTAAATTTTGAATTGAAAGATAAGAAAATACAAAATCTGATTTTAAGTAGAATAAAGGAAGCAGCAAAGAGATATAATTGGAAAACTGAAAATATAACAATAAAAGGCATTGATTTGGCTATTGAAACTTATTATCCTTTAGTTTATGTGGAATTTTTTTCAGGAACTAGAAAATTTGATGGAAGAAGATATGGAAGAAAAATTGAAGATGCTGCAGGAGAAGAAGTTTTAAGAAGGATTTTAGGAGGTAGTGAAATTTCAAGAGAAGAATATGGCGGGAGATATTATCATAGAGCTTTGAAAATAAAAAAGTTGATTGAGAAAGAATTTTCTGATGTTTTTAAAAAAGTGGACTGTATTATTTCTGCAACTGTTCCAAAGCTTCCTCACAAAATCGGGACAAAAATCTCTGTTAGAGAAATGTATGAATATGATGCTTTAACTGCTCCTTCAAATTTAGCCGGAAACTGTGCTATTAGTCTTCCTGCAGGAAAAATTGACGGAGTTCCAGTAGGAATGCAAATAATGTGCGATAAATTTCAAGAACAAAAAATGCTTCAGATTGCAAGATTGTTTGAGAAGTTCTAATTTTGAAAATATAATAATCTTTAAAAATCAACTCCTGTTTTTCAGATTATGAAAGTTGGCAAGGTTAAACTTGAGTGGTTAGGACATGCAAGTTTTATGATAAAGAGTTCCGATGATAAGGTGATTTACATTGATCCTTATTCAATAAGTGGTAATTTGGAAAAAGCAGATTTGATATTAATAACACATAGTCACCCAGACCATTGTAGTGTTGCTGATATAAATAAGATAATAAAACCAAATTCAAGAATTGTTGTTACTGCAGATTGTCAAAGCAAAATTGTGAGAGCAGATGCTCCCATAAAAATAGAAATTACCGAACCAGGGAAAGAATTTGACTTTGGGAAAATAAGAATTTCTTCAATTCCCGCATATAACATTGACAAGACTTTTCATCCTAAAAGTGAAGAGTGGGTTGGCTATATAATCAAAGTTGATGATGTTACGATTTACCATGCAGGGGATACAGATTTTATTCCAGAGATGCAAAAACTTACAGGGTATAAGAAACAAGGAACAGAATTTGTGGCTCTTCTTCCTATCGGCGGAAGATATACTATGAATGTGGATGAAGCATTAGAAGCAGCTAGAACTATAAAACCTAATCTGGTGATTCCCATGCATTATGGAAGTGCAGCAGGTTTGCAAGATGATGCAAAAGAATTTGTTGAAGCTTGTGAGGAAGAGGGAATTAACGCAAAGATACTTGAAATCTTTAACCAAAAATAATTTTTAGTTACTGAATAATTAAGAATTTATCACAGAAGAATTTTTAAATAAGAAGCGTCTCATTTCTTTAATATTAATTCAAACATCAAATAGATTGAATTAACTTTAATTGATGAGGCGCTCTTTCTTTATAATAGTTGCAAATTTGCAAACTATTTAAACCTTTCTTGGAAAGGTTACAAAAAACTTGAAAGGAGGAAAAAAAACAAAAGATGGTATTAGATTTTGCAAAAGAAGCAATAGAGAATGCTGCTACTCACTCAATTAATTTTGATGAGTTAAAGGCTGGAAAAGCAAATATCAAAGTTATTGGTGTTGGTGGATGTGGATGTAATACAATAACATGGCTTTTTAACAAAGGAATTAACGGGGCAACAGTTTACGGGGTTAATACTGATGCTTTACATTTAAGTGTTACAAAGGCTGATGAAAAAGTTCTTATTGGAAAAGAATTGACCAGAGGACTTGGTGCTGGAGGTATGCCTCAAAGAGCTCGTGAAGCTGCAAAAGAAGCTATTGTTGAATTGAAGAAAGCTGTTGCAGGAGCGGACATGGTGTTCATCCTTGGTGGAATGGGTGGAGGTACTGGAACAGGTGCTGCACCTGTTGTTGCACAACTTGCAAAGGAATCAGGGGCGGTTGTTATCGGGGTTGTTACAATGCCTTTTGAGTCTGAAAAAGCAAGAATCGACAAGGCTGAATTTGGTTTGCAGGAACTTAGGGAATGCACTGATACAACAATTGTTCTTGATAACAATAGACTTGTAGATATTGCAGGACAACTTCCAATTGAAGCAGCTTTTGCTGTTGCTAATGAACTAGTCAGTACAATGGTAAAGGGAATTGTTGAGACAATTACTCTTCCAAGTTTAATCAATTTGGATTATGCAGATGTCTCTGCTATTATGAAAAATGGTGGAGTAGCTGTTATAGGAATTGGTGAGAGTGACTCTTCATCTCACAGAGTAACTGAAGCTGTCCAACAAGCACTTACGAATCCTCTACTTGATGTGGATTACAAAGGTGCTACTGGAGCATTGATTCACGTTACATGTGGACCTGATTTGAAACTTGAAGAATTTGATCAAATTGGAAGAACTGTTTCAGAAAACTTGAACAATGAAGCAAATGTTATCATTGGAGCAAGAATCAACAAAGAGTTCCAAGGAAAAGTTAGAGTCATTACAATTATGACTGGTGTTAAATCTCCTTATGTACTCGGAAGAGATGCAGAAGAAGAAAGAACGGCTCCAGCTTCAAGAGAAATGTCTGACTTAGGAATAGAAGTTTGGAGATAAAAACCAAACAAAAATAAATTTATTTCTTTTATTCAAACTCCGGAGAAATCCGGGGTTTTCTTATTCTTTTGAGATTTTATGCTTCAGGATTATAAGGAGTTTTCATCTTCTTATTTCCATGAGAATCGAAATATAAAATTCTATCAAGGTCTAGCCTTTTTCTTCTTTTGGTTTTTCCAGAATCATATCCTATAGGGAAAACTGCTTCTAACTCCATTTTGTTTGGGATCTTTAAAAGTTTCTTTATCATATCGTCATCGAAATGACCTACCCAGCATGTAGATAGTCCTTTGTCAATTAGGGACAACCAAAAGTTTTCTATTGCAGCACCAGCTTGTTGTCTAGAATATCTCTTGCCTCTTTCGCTAAAGAGATTTATTAATCTAGATGGATCAGAATAGATTACAACAACATAATCTGTGGTAGCAATGAATGATTGTTCTGATGCGTTTGCGATTCCCTGTATTTTTTCTTTATTTTTTACAATTAGAAATTTTAGTGTAAAATTGTTCCCAGCACAAGGAGCAAATCTTGCTGAATCAATAGCTTCTATAATATCTCTCCAATCTGGTTTCTTCTTTTTAAAATCACGCACACTTTTTCTTGATTCTATTATGCTATTGATACTCATAATTTATGAAAGACTTTTCTATTTAAAAATTTATAACTCCTCCGCCAAGAACTTCTTTTCCTTTGTAAAGAACAATTGCCTGACCTTCAGAAATTCCAGTTATCTCTTTTTTTAAGTTAACTTCAAATCTTTTTTTACTTTTATTATAAGACAGTCTTGAAGGTATTAGTTCTCCTACTTGCCTAATTCTTGAATAAACTTGGTATTTTCTATCTTCTTTAATTGGATTTATCCAATGAGGTTCAGTTAGAATTATTTCTTTTCTATATAGCAAAGGGTGACCTTCAGGAGCAGCTATTATTGTATTATTTTTTACATTTTTTCTTGCAACATACCATCTCTTTAGATTTTTATTATCCAAATTCTTTCTGTTGATTTCAAATCCATATCTGGGACCAAGACGTTGTCCTATTGTGTAATAATAAATTCCGTCATGTTCTCCAATTACGTTTCCTTCAGGATCAAGAATTTTGCCTTTTTTTGGTTTTATCTTCTTTTTTAAAAAATCTTTAAGATTTATTTTTCCTATGAAGCAAATACCTACTGTTGATTTTTTGTTGAAATTTGGGAACTCTGCTTTTTCTGCAATTTTTCTTATTTTTCTCTTTGTGTAATTTCCTATCGGGAACAAAGAATGTTTTAATTCTTCTTGAGTCAAAGTATAAAGAAAATAAGACTGATCTTTAGACTCATCTTTTGCCCTTAAAAGTTTGAACTTATTTCCGAACTTCTTGATCCTTCCATAATGTCCAGTTACAATGAAGTCTGCACCTATTTTTTCTGCTTCTTTTATTAATTTTGGGAATTTTATCTTTTTGTTACAATCAATATCTGGGTTTGGAGTTATTCCTTGTTTGTATTTATTGAACATTTCTTCTATAACTTGTTTTTTGTATTCTTTTTCGTAATCAACAGTCATGAGTGGAATATCTAGCATTGAAGCAATTTTTACGGCCATTCTTCTTTCATCTTTCCAACTACATTCTCCAAATTCATTTTTGGTATCAGACCAGTTTTTCATGAAGACACCTATAACCTCATATCCTTTCTTCTTCATCATAAGCGCAGCTACACTAGAATCAACCCCTCCGGACATAGCCACAAGAACCTTTAGTTTCTTCATAATTATACTTCGAAAAATTAGTTTAAAAAACAAGCGTCCCGGAGAGGACTCGAACCTCTGGCATCATGATTAACAGTCATGCGCTCTACCAACTGAGCTACCGGGACTTATTTTTAGGAGAAGATATTATATATTTAAAAGTTTGTTTATTTTGTTATTTTAAGCCTAAATCTAGGACTGGCTTAGGGTGGCGTTTTTCCAAATATTTGTAAACACTAGACTGTTTTGAACCTCTTATAAGGCTAGTTAATGCCTCTTGTGCAGTTTTCATTTTTTCTGGGCTTCCAATTATCCCAACATCATTGTTTCTGACTTCAAAGAAACAGTCTGTCAGCTCTGAAAGAGTTCTTAATGTCTTACCTTTTGTACCTATAACTCTCCCTCTTACTTCCTTCATATCTTTTCTCTTTGTAAAATCTTTTATACTTAAAATTTCAAGGGTAAGTTCTTTTTCTTTTATCATGAGTGCAATTTCGGTTTTGAACCCGAAGTTTATAGCTTCTATTACTTTTTCTGCTTCATATTCCTCCAAAGGGAGACCATCAATGAAAAGTTCTCTTCCTCTATTTGATAATTTTATATTCAAGGCTTCTTCCAATTTTTCCTTTTCTTTTATTATGCTTCCAACTTTGTTAGATATTATTCTTTTCATATTAATTTTTCCTGTTTTAAGATCTTTTTATGATCATATGCCAAACTCATATTTCTTATTTCTTTTGGTTTAAACCATTTGACTTCTGAAGTTTCATCTTTTGGCTCAGGAATCCCTTTTATTTTGCAGTAAATAGGTATACTTATGCTCTGTAAAGGACATTCTTTCATAGGCATGTGCATACTTGCTTTTCCATACTTAATTGGTTCAGATTCAACTCCCAACTCTTCTTTTAATTCTCTTTTTATTGTTTGTTCAAATGTTTCTCCGGTTTCTATAATTCCTCCAGGCAATCCCCAGTAATCAGGATAACATATCATATTCTTGTCTCTTTTTCCAAGAAGTATTTCTCCATTTGAGTTTCTTATAATAGCTGGGACTCCTGCAATTACTTTTTTATTAAATAGAAGTTTTATTCCAAATAGTAGGATATGTTTTTGAAGTCCCATTTCAGAATTCAGATGTTTCGTCTTTTAGATAGCCTTCTTTTTTTAACCAAGCAATTTGGTTTAACCTATATTTTAAGATTATGTCTGCTTTATCCTTGTCAAACTCCCAAGGCTTTACTATAACAACATCTCCAGGACGCAGCCATAATTCTCTTTTTAGCCTTCCCGGAACTCTGCAATTTCTTGTCTTTCCATCAAGACAATTAACCATCATCTTGTTTCCTCCTAATCTTTGTTCAACAATTCCTAGAATCTCATCGCCTTTTGGGAGCGGAGCTCGCGAAATGCTTTCTTCAACTTCGCCATTTCGTCCGTTATTAAATTTCTTTCTTTCCATGTTCTTAATAAATCAGGGAGAGAGGCATTTATAAAATTAAGTAGTCCACTGCTTTTATAGTAATACCATAGCAAAAGGAACTCCTTGAATTTCCTTTATACCCTCTTCTAAAATTATTCCATGTCTTAGTGCAAGTGCAACGGCTTTTCTTCCAACAATATTAAATGTTGCATCTTCACGCATCATTCTGGTTAGTATTATAGAAACCTGTTCTTCAGATAGTTCCTCACCTTTGTAAAAACTTTCTTTAACATCTAGCTGAAATTTTCCTTCCTCAAATTTCTTCCCAACTAGTTCAGAATCACATATTGCGACAGTATCACGATATGATTTTATAACTTTAACGAGCATTCTTATTTGATGTTTTTAGCTTGTTCTGCAGATAGAATCTTTGCCATATTTGTTCCACACACAGCGCAAGTTCCCCTTGCCATGAAAGTTCCCCTACTTGTCTTTTCTAACTTAACATTTTTCATTTCTCTTGATTCTTTACATTTCATACATCTTCCTTCTAAGGCCATTTTTTTTAACCTCCTTTAGTTTTATTATATTTTACTAGAAATTTTCTAGTTTTTTAAAGATTCTTGTTTCTATATTTTATTAACTGGACGTTTTGCTCCACATGCAAGGCAGTGGATAAATGTCATTCTGTCATCTTTTACTAATTCTGTATCTGGTTTTCCGCACTCTTTGCAGAGAACAAATTCTTTTACATAAGATTCAATTTTCTGATTAATTTTGGCACTTGGAACTTTTTGATTTAAGACTAATCTATCTCCTTCAATCTGTCCTGATGATGCAAGTTCTTTAAGCAAAAATTTTTGAAAATGCTCTGGGTTTCTTCTTATGTAAGATGCTATCTGAAAAAAATTTGTTAATATTGTTTTCTTACCTTCAAAATGCCCCTCTATTTTTGGAATTTCAAATCTTTCTCCATTTCCTTCAGGCTTCTTTATCTTTTTGAATGCCTCATCTAACAGTTTTTCATATGATTCCATGACTTAATTCTGAACTTTGAATATATAAATGTTTTATAGTTCAACAATTCTTATAAACTAATTTCTTTATGGTTTTTGATGAGTGCTGTAGAACATTTGGTATTTGATTTATCCGAAGTTTTAATGAATGGGATTATGGATTTGCCAAAAGCCATTGAAGGAGCAATTTATGATAAGGTTCCATCTTTTCGACAATCTTCCTTTCCTTTTGATGTGCATTCAGACTTCTTTACATTAAAGGAAAATTTCTTGAGGCAATTGTTTATAAGTCAACTTTCTGAAACAGAATTTTTTGGCAATCTCCTAGAATTAAGAAGTTATCCTCTTTCAGTTGATGAACTAAAAGTTGTAACTAGACAAAATTTTTGGCAATTTGATTATAGTAAATGTACTCTTGAAAAATTAAGATCAAAAGGTTATGATCTTACTTTATTTTCAGATCATGCCCGAGAGTGGGTTGAATATATTGAATCTGATTTTCCCATTTTGAATATTTTCGATAGAAGAATCTATTCTTTTAATTCTTTTTATACTAAGAAAGAACCTGAATCATTTGAATATCTTCTAGAGACGACTTCAATTAATCCTGATAAGACTTTATTTATAGATGATTTCCCTGAAAATATAGATAATGCAAAGAAATCTGGGATAAAGCACACTCATTGTTTTAGGGGATATGAACGACTGGTAAGACACTTTAGGGAATTAGAAATAAAAGGGTATTTTTAACCGGATCCTGGTTCCATTTCCCAGGGATTTCCTCCGCATGCAGGGTCTTCCCACAGACAGGATATTATTTGGCTCCAGCAACACAGCGCAGGCAGTGCGCATATTGCTCGAGTATTACTCCAAGTATAGCTTGGATACGAAGCTGAAAGGTAAGTTCCATCATTATTGCAGTATGCAGTATCTCCCGCAGTAAGGCCAGTGTGACCGAAAGGACAACTAAAACAATCTGATCCTGACCAGCCTTGACAAGTTCCCGAACCATCGCAAGCCTTATTTGAGGCGCATGATGTTCCTCTTGCCAGATAAGATGCTCCCGTACATGTTCCATCACATGCAACTGTTCCTGCATTAGTACAACTATTTCCTCCACAACTTTGTCCTACATTAGAAACGCAGGGAGAGGTACATACTCCAGAAGAACTACAAGTTTGAGGAGAAGTACATGTTCCACAAGTTCCTCCGCATCCATCACCCCCACAATTTTTTCCACTGCAACTTGGAGTACAGCAATAAATTCCATCGTTAATTGCTTGTTGCAATGTTTTTCCTGATGTTAAAGTTATTTCAGTAGCAAGGTGACTAGGGTTTGGAATGCTTGCACTTGTGTAAGTTAATGGATCAGAAGGACTAGGGCAAAGTTTGTCTGTTGATTGTAATGCGGAAAGAAGAGTCATCTCTCCATCTTTTACTGAGACCCAAATTTGATTTGCATTGTGTCCTGGATTTTGGGTAATCCCCGCCGCATAAGTATGACTTCCATCTAGCTCTCCAAGGGTGAGGGAATTCAAGTTTACTGTAGTACCATCAACACTTACAAATGCTTGGTCTGCAGAATGAGTTCCAGAGGCAATAACCAGAGATATGCATATTCCCATAGATAATAAGATTAAGGAAGATATTAGCACACTCTTTTTCATCCTAGCAATAACATATTTCTGTTTTTAAATATTTTTGATTTATCCGAGATATCTTACTTTTCCTGGACGAGGTTCAAATATTATTCCTTCTTCTAAGAATTTCTGAATTTCTTGATTTATTATTTCTGCGGAAGTTTCTCTATGAGCCATTATTATTTTGTCAACATAAATTCCTCCTTCTTCTTCGGATTTTTTTATGTCTTCTAATATTTTGTCTCTTATTGCTCCCTGCTCTCCCAAATTTTGAATTTTTAGTATTGGTGCTAATTTTTCAAGTTCAATTTTTCTTACAAGAAGATATTTTGGATCTTGCAATCTTACAATTTCCGGTGAAATATAAACTTCATTATTGAAATTTCTCAAAACCCCAATAACGACTAGAGTTTGTCCCTGACTTAAATTTTCCAATCTATCAATATCATCCCCAAATGCCTTTAGTTTTATTTGACCAGACCCATCATCAATAGTAAGAAAAGAATATTTTTTCTCTCCTGTGCTGTCATATTTTTCTATTACATTTCCAATAACATTAACTCTTACAATTCTTTTATCTCCAAGTTCCAAGAACATGAATTTGTCTGCTTCCATGATAGGCTTTCCAACTAGCAAATCTCCTATTCTTAATTTGTATGCTATGTTTCTTTTGAAATCTTGTTGTACCATTTTACATCTTCTGGATAAATCCCTGTTTTGGTTTAAATATAATACTGTTCTTTTCCAACTCAACTAGAGCATCTCCAATTTCATCTTTACTCATCTTTCCTTCCAATTCTTTTTCTACTTCTTCTAGGGGAATCATCTTTCCTATTTTTCCTTCCAATTCAGAGATTACGTCTCTTACCGCAAATACTTTGTTTCTTTGTGATGAACTAATTCTATTGCTAATTCTATCAATATCAAATGTTTTTGATTCATAATCATAACCTACTTGCATAAGATAATATTTCATAAGGTCAATTGCCCTTTTTGAATCTTCTTTTGTTGCAACACTGCTTAATCTTAATTTTGCAGAAGCTTCCGACATTCTTATAAGTGCTTCAAGTTGTCTTGCTGATATTGGGATGGGTCTCATTGCTCCTTCTGATGACACAGGAGTGTTTCTTAATTCAACATAGAATCTTTCTATCTCTTTCATTGCATCTTGGTTCAACAAAGGTTTTATTTTCTGTCTTGCATATGCTATATATTTTCTAATAATGCTTGTTGGTATAAGTGTTTCTGAAGTTTCACTTTTTGTATGTTCATACAAAACATGAGCTGCAATTTTTTGATCTTTGTCTCTATCTGGAATGTCTCTTAATGTAAATATAATATCAAATCTATTTATCAATGTTGGAGGGAGATCAATTTGTTGTGCAACAGGTTGATAAGGATCAAATCTTCCGAATTTTGGGTTTGCAGCTGCCAGTACAGAAGTTTCACTTCTTAATGTTGCTTGAATATTTGCTTTAGATATTGTAATTGTTTGTTGTTCCATCGCCTCGTGCATTGCACTTCTATCTTGTGGATCCATTTTTTCAAGTTCATCTATACAGATAATTCCCTTGTTTGCAAGGACCATAGCTCCTGCTTCTAGACTCCATCCTCTTAGATATTCATCTCTGACAACAGTAGCGGTCAGTCCTGCACCTGAAGCTGACTTTCCAACAACATATCTCCCTTTCGGAGAGATATCTGCTATATAACTTAATGTTACTGATTTTGCAACTCCGGGATCACCTATCAGCAAGATGTGGATATCCCCCCTCTTTTTTTGGCCGTCCGAAAAAATCTTTCTTACCCCTCCAAATAATTGTAGAATTAAGGATTTTTTTATTTCTTCATATCCCCAGACTCCGGGGACAATACTTTTTGCAAGATTATCAAATAGATGGGGGTCCTGTGATAGTTCAATTATTTGTCTTTCATCTTCTTCAGAAATATCTAGTTCTTCAAAAGTTTCTTCCAAAGAGATTATATTATTGGTTTCAATTGCAAGTTCAAATCTTGTTGATACTCCTCCCCCCTGCAATGGAACTGGGACTTCTTTCAAAACTCCTATAACCTTAACTCTGCTTCCCGGGGTTGTTTTTTCTTCCATTTTAGGTTCAACTAAATCTTCTTTAACAAAAACATTAATTCTCTTTGGTTGTTCTCCTCCCGAAAGGGATTCTGGTGTTTCTTCTATTACTAGTCTTTGAGTATCAACCATGTCTTTAGTTAAGAGTTTGAAGCCACCTCTTCTTCCACATGAACATCTCATTGGTTCCCTGAATTTTTTCTCAATTTGTAGTACTGAGAGTATAGTTCCGCATGAAGGGCATTCAAATTTTGCATTTACAACCTGGGGACGAACATCAGAAGACTGTTTTATTATACCTTCAAGAATTATGAGTTCGTCAAGATGTTTTGAACGAAGGTCTCTTATTTTAAGACTTTGTGAATCAGGTAGATTAGTAAGCCTTACTCTTGGTTTGTTTATCAGGCCAGACTCTTCAATTGCTGTTTCTATAAGGCTTAACGTTTCTTCGGGCATTGCAAGAATTTCATCAGATAATTTGTTTGAAAATTCGGTTATTTTCATAAAATCAAGAAAAATTACACTGTTTCCCTTTCTTATTGAATCCCCAAGCTCTTTTTTGTAGAAATCAAAGAAATTCTTGGCTTCAATAATAAGTTCTTCTTTGTTTGACTTTTTTGGCTCTCTTTTTTCTTCTATCTCTTCTTCCATGAATAAAGGGCAATATAGATGTTTTTATAATTTTATATATAGAAATATATCAAAATTTTCCAACTAACAAAGCTTTTAAATAAGTTTTATACTTTATTTAGACAACGTGAGCCTATAGCTCAGCCTGGCTAGAGCACCGCTCTTATATGATTACAGTTCATAGGAATTGTATCTCTCATGGAAGTATCTAAGGGAGGCGGGGGTCCACGGTTCAAATCCGTGTAGGCTCATTAATACTTAGAAGGAGGTGAAAAATGATAACAGGAAATGAAATAATGGGGATGATGCAAAATTATTTGGGTTCAGTATGGCCTGGAGCTCAGCAATGGGTTTTTCCAATGATTCTTGCCTTTTCAGCGTTTTTTGCATTGCTTTTTATTGGCCTTTGGATTTATACTTCTATTGCATATTCAGAAATAGCTAGGAAGCTTAAATATAAAAAATCTTGGTTGGCATGGATTCCATTTGCAAGAAGTGCAATGATACTGCAATTAGGAGATTTTAACTGGGCTTTTGTTTTCTTATGGCTTGTTCCAATACTTGGATGGATTGCAGTAGGCATATTGTTGCTTATATCTGAGTGGAGAATATTTGAAAAAAGAAAATATTACGGATGGCTTGCACTTACCCCTTTGGTTGGAGTTATACCTTATCTAATGATTTTTGCGCAAGCAGCTCATTTAGTAATATTGGGATTTATTGCCTGGCAAGACAAGAAACGTAAAAGATAATTTTTTACCTTTTTTTATTTTTATTTTTTAGTTATATTTAAAAAGTTATTAAGGGAGGGTTTGTAAAAGGATAATGTCCTTTATGCCCCGATAGTTCAGAGGCCAAGAATGCGGCCCTTTCACGGCCGTGACCCGAGTTCGAATCTCGGTCGGGGCACTTTTAAGTGCAATTTTATAGATATTTTGTCATATAAAATCCTTCTAAATGATAACCTAATTTTTTATAGTACTCCCGTACTCCGATACCAGAAATTATTGATATTTTCTTAATATTGTGCTCATTTGTGATCTCTTCTGCTTTTTCTAGAAGTTTTTTTCCGAGTCCAATATGCTGAGTTGCATTCTTTTCTTTTTCTCCAATTTTAACGGAATGCCCATAAACGTGGAGTTCTCTCACAATAGCATTTCCATTTGCAATTCTCAATCTTAATAGTCCAAATAAAATATTGTTCTTGTTTACAAATTGAAGAAAGAACTCTTTCCCCTTTGAGGCATTATATTTTATAATATCTAATCTTACATTTGTATCTTCGTTTTTATTGAAACCAACTTCTCTCATTCTTATTTCTTTTATTTCTTCCTTATTTTTTCTGAAATCATATTCAATATCTTTCCTTAGATCTAATTTTTCAATTCCTTCTACCAATTTTTCTTTTGGAAATTCTCTTATTACTCTCATAACTCTGCAATATTCTGGAACTAATCTCATCATTTTCTCAATAATTGCACGAGTTTGTTGTTCTGTATATGGTTTGAATCCTATTATTTCATGAGTTTTTGCTAAGGGAGAATCTTCGATAATCTGGCATGGATAAATTTTCAACTGATCTGGGCGGAAGTCTTCATCATCAAAGACTTTCTTGAATAATTGTAAATCTTTTTCTGGATTACTATATGGAAGACCTGGCATTATATGATATCCTACCTTGAAGCCTGCATTTTTCAAGTTTTTTGTTGCTTCTATCACATCTTTTACTTCATGTCCTCTGTTTGTTTTTTTGTAGATTTCGTCATCAAGAATTTGGACCCCTATTTCAACTCTTGTAACTCCAAATTCCAGCATCCTTCTTATATCTTCCTCGGAACAATGATCTGGTCGATTTTCAATACACATTGCAATACATCTATGCTCTGCAGTTTCATTATTCTTTTTTGCAGTTTCAAGGTCTAAGGAGTTTATTCCATTAAGAGCATCGTAGCATCTTTTTATGAATTCGTATTCGTAGTCTTTGGGATATTCCAAAAATGTTCCCCCTAAGATTATAATTTCAATCTTTTCAGTAGGATGGCCCATTTTGTTAAGCACATATAATCTGTTTTTAACCTGGGCATAAGGGTCAAATTGAAGAGCCAAAGCCCTCATTATTGCGGGACTTTTGTTAGTATAACTTTGGGGTACATATTCTCCTCCAGGACAATAAATGCATGTTCCGTGATCACATTTCTTTGGCTTTAGAACAACAGTTAGGGGGGTTACCCCAGACATCGTTCTTACTGGTTTTCTTAGTGTATTTTCCGTTTTTTGCATGAATATAGAGATAAAAAAGTATTTTAAAGAGTTTGCTTTTTGAGATTTATGAAGTACAGCAAACTCGTAAGAGATAAAATTCCTGAAATAATAAAAGCCAAAGGTCAAGTACCTATTATTCATTATGCTTCAGAGGAAGAATACTGGAAAAGATTAAGAGAAAAACTCACTGAGGAAGTTGACGAATTTTTAAAAGACGAGAATACAGAAGAACTTGCAGATATTCTAGAAGTTATTGACTCTATATGCGATTTTAAGAAATTTGATAAAAAAAGTTTATATGAGTTAAAGGAAAAGAAGAAATTCAAAAGAGGCGGTTTTAGCAAGAAGATAATTCTGGAGGAAATTAAAGATGAATAATCCAGATCAGGAAAAAGTTTGGGACTCAATTTCAGAACCTTGGAAGAATTTTAGAGTTAAGCCTGTGGATGAAGTTTTAAATTTTCTTAAAAATAAAGAAGGTAATATCCTGGATTTGGGATGTGGCGCTGGAAGAAATTTTATGAAGGTTAATGGAATAATCTATGGAGTTGACTTTTCTGAGAAAATGCTAAAATTTGCAAAAGAGTACTCAAACAAAGAAAGATTTAATGTCAAACTGATAAAAGCTCGAACAAATAATTTGCCCTTTAATGATAATTTTTTTGATGCTGCAATTTTTGTGGCTGTTTTGCATTGTATTCCCCCTAGGGAAAACAGAGAAAAATCTTTGAAGGAATTATTTAGAGTTCTAAAATCTGGTTCAGAAGCTTTGATAACTGTTTGGGATAGAAATCAACAAAAGTTTTTTGGATCCAAAAAAGAAGCTATGATTTCATGGAAGTACAATGGAAAGGAATATCTAAGATATTACTATCTTTATGACAAGGGAGAACTTACTAAGCTATTAAAAAAAGTCGGTTTTGAGATAGTGAAAATTAACGATTCTGAAAATCCCAATGGCCTTTATTCAAAGAAAAATATCGATGTTATTGTAAAAAAGCCTTAATGGTTTTTCTTGAAGACACTAACCATATCGAAGAATGATTTCTTCTGGAAGTCAGTTATTTTATTCTCGTCCAGATTTATTACTACTTTTAATAAACCAAACATTGAAAGAAAAACAGTTCCCATTAAGAAATTTTTGTCATCTATTTTTTGCATGGACAATATATATTTTTGTACCCTGTTGTTAATTCCTTGTTGCCTTATTTTATCCATAATTTTATCTTGAATATCTTCAAAATCTAAATTGAAATTTACTATAATTTTTTCAGGGATTGTTTTATCAAGACAGTCTAATATTGTCATTTTACCCTCCCCTTCAATTTCGAAGCTGAATATTTTTTCTTTTCCAGGAACAAAGAAGTCCAGATGTTGCTTATTGTCATTCTCCTGCTTGTCTATAATAAAAAATCCAGAACATAAGTAAGCGGTAGGGTTTTCTTTTATAAATTGCAGGAAATCTTTTGATTTTTTAAGTTGTTCCAAGTAATATTGTATATTCATTTTCTTTCTTTAATTTCTTCTTCTGTTCTAGAAATAAAATCCCCAATTTTAAAGTTTTGTATCTTAGAATCTCCTCTTATTCTTGCTGCTATTGTTTTATCTTTTTCTTCTTTATCTCCCACAACAATAACATATGGAACTCTCATAATTTCTGCATCTTTTACCTTTGCAGATATTGTTGTTGATCTAAAATCTGCATCTAATCTTATGTTTGGAAGTTTATTACCTATTTCTTGGACTATTTTTTTTGCATATTCCACATTTCTATCTGTAAATGATAAAACTCTTACTTGAACAGGAGCAAGCCAAGTAGGTAGTCTTCCATTCAGATGTTCAATGAGAATTCCAATAAATCTTTCTAAACTTCCATAGATAGTTCTATGTAACATGATAGGTCGTTTCTTTGAATTATCTCTGTCTGTGTACTCCAGTTCAAATCTTTCCGGCATAGAAAAATCAAGTTGAATTGTTCCACATTGCCAAGTTCTCCCAAGAGAATCTTTTAAGTGGAAATCAATTTTTGGCCCATAGAAAGCTCCATCTCCTGGATTTAATTTGTAGGGTATTTTTCTCTTTTTCAAAACATTTTCTAGAATATTTTCTGCCTTGTCCCATATAGCATCACTCCCAATTCTTTTTTCGGGACGTGTTGAAAGTTCAACAGCATATTTAAATCCAAATTTAGAATAAACAAGTTCATCCAATTCAATTATTTTTGCTATTTCATCTTCAACTTGTTTTTCTTCGCAGAAGATGTGTGCATCATCCTGAGTGAATTGGATTACTCTAAATAATCCACCTAAAACTCCTGAAAGCTCTTGTCTGTGAACAATTCCTAATTCAGCTACTCTCAATGGAAATTCTTTGTAACTTTTTGGACGGGATTTGTATACAAGCATTCCTCCCGGGCAATTCATTGGTTTTACTGCATATTGTTTTTTTTCATATTCAGTTAAGAAAATATTATCCTTGTATTTTTCCCAGTGTCCAGAAATTTGCCAAAGTTTTTTGTCTAGAATCTGTGGGGTTTGAATTTCCTGGTACTCTGCTTCTCTGTGAATTTCTCTCCAAAAACTTATTAATTCATTTCTTATAATCAACCCATTATTGTGCCAGAATACCATCCCTGGAGCAACTTCACTGAAACTATATAGATCCATTTCATTTCCTATAATTCTATGATCATTATCTTTTAATTTGGAACTATCCAATTTCGGTTTTGAGATTTCCCTTAAAAGTTGTTTTGGATCGTATTGTTCAATTGTTTCTGTTTTTGATCTTAATTCTCTGCTTAATTCTGATAAAGGATGCCCTTTGACTTTAAGTTCGAATTCCTTATAATACCCGAATGGGGCCCGGATAACTTCAAAACCTCTTTTCTTTAATTCTTCCTCAGAATCCTTAAGTATTTTAATTGCTACACTTGGGGCAGATAAGTTTGAAGATAGGTGAGCATATGGATATAGGACAATCTTCTTAGCATTAACCTGCTTAGCAATTTCTTCTATATTATTTGTATAGTCTTTTACAATTTCTTGGTTGTCTTCTTTCTCAACTGCGGTTAGAATAACAAGTGCTTCTTTTACTGTTTTCTCTTCCTTTTCCTTTTCAGAAAGGGGTTCCACATCTTTTAGTGCCTTTTTAAGTGGTTTGAACTTTATATAATCACAATGAAGGCTCAAAAATTTCATGTTTAGGGTAAAGTTGGCAAGTTTATAAAATTAATTAGGATGAATTTAATCGAAACATTTAAAAGTATTTTTTTGTGAGAAGATTTATGAGAAAAAGTACTTTACTTGCATTTATAATTGCGGTTAATAATATGTTAATGCCTTCTGTAGTAGAAGCTCCGGCTGTTCCTAATTATAGACTTTCACATTATGGTACTAATTCAGGATCTGGAGGTTTTATTGATCATTTTGTATCTGAAAAGAAGGCTAGTGACTTACTGAACTATAAAACTTACAATTTCAATAACGACAATGATGAAGTACTTTTAGCTAGGATGATATTTGGAGAAGGGGAAAGTTTGTCCAAGGCAGAAAAAATTGAGATTGCCTATACTGCTATTCATAGAGTAAAAGAAGGATATGGAAAAAGTTTGAAAGAAGTTCTATTGAACCCTTATCAATACTCTTGTTTTAATGAAGGCACGGATAGTTCTATTTTCTTGAAGGATCCATTGAATCATAATCCTAAAGAATTTTTTGCGTCTTTGGAAGTTTCTGAGGGGATTTTGAGTGGTAAAATTAAAGACACTGAAGACAGAGCAACTTTTTATTATGATCCTATGGTAGTTAGCAAACCAAAATGGGCAAATGGTTTAGAAAAAATCTCAAGGCCTGGCTTTCATCACAGATTTTATAGGAAAATAAAACATTAATTACTGTTTTTGATCAAAAATTTCTCTACATTCTTTTTGGCTTCTTTTTTCCTTTTTTGATGCTCTTCCAAAAATATATTTATTTTCCGAATGAGGATTTCTTTTAGTTCTGAAGTTAAAAGGATTCCAGATTTGTAATCATCATATATTTTTTGTAATTTTTTGTCATCAGGCTCAAAAAACATTTTTAAGTACTGAAACGAGATGTCAACATCAGGATTGCCACCTAATTTTCTATGTTCTTCTACGGATTTTTGACCCCCTGAAAATGCATATCTCTTAATTTTTTGTTCTACTGTTTTTTTATCATCATCTAAGAATACTACATTTAATCCGGAGGATGAAGATGACATTTTTGCATCCCCATAAAGCGAGGGCATGAACTTTGCATGAATTGCAGCTGGCTTTTCAAATCCAAAATCTTCAGCTATATCTCTTGTTAGTCTTATAAAAGGATCTTGATCTATTGCAATTGGAACTAAGGTCATTTGTTTTCTATCATGGAACTGGGGGAACAAAATATGTGCAGCCTGCATTGCAGGGTAAAAACCCCACCCAATATTATTTTCTGGCTTTAATCCAAATGTTGCTTTTGCAGTTGAGTATGTTATCCTTTTAGAAGTTTGAGCAGCGTACTTGTAGATATCAGTATAGTCAAGGTCTTCAAAGATAAAAGTTTTTCCGGGCCTGAATCCTAGTGCGATGAGATCGAGTATGTTGTCTTTTGCGTTTTCAAGACTTTTTTCGTAACTCAGATTTTCTTTTACAAAGAATTTTTCATCATCAGAAATGGGGATGTAAACATCACAATTAAATTCTTCTTGAAGAGATTTTGCAACCATAAATGGGACTAGATGACCCAAATGCATTCTCTCACTTGGACCTCTTCCTGTAACTATTGAAACTTTCTTTCCCTTTTTTGCATCTGAAATCCATTTTTCAACATCACGATGGGCAAAATATATATCTCTTCTTAATAATGGATGAAGATGCTCAAGATGTTTTTTTATTTTATCATCAATCTTAGTCACTCCGAAGTCTTTTAACAGTTTGTCATAATTTATATCTCCAGAAACTTCCCAAGGAGTCAGGTTCAGAGTTTCTTCTCTCTTTTTCATTATAACTCAATATCAAAATTCTTTTTAAATATTTTCTACAAATATTTATAAATAATAATTGTATCATAAAATTGGTAAAAATGAGGAAGATATTTTTTAGTTTGGCATTTGTGTTGTCGATGGTGTTTTTATCTTATTCTGCTTCCGCTCAAGTGGCTTTTAGCTCTCAACCAAATAGCATTTACAACGTTGGAGATGTGATAAATGCTTCCAATATTACAATTTCGCCAGATTTGATTGGAGGGATTTCAGTTTATCTTGTATGTAACACCACCTCTCATTTGATTGGACCAACTTATCCCAGTGGTATTCCTTATATTCCTTCATTTGTTTTGACTGAGAGTAATATTGGGGGTTCGTCTGCTGTATGTTCCATTCAAGCTTATTTGAATAATACTTGGGAAGGGGGTACAAATCCATTCCAAGTTTCAAATTCGGTTAATGTCGTCGTTTCTTCTGGCAGTCGAGAGTTTAAACCTGGAGATCAGATTTCTTTTCAAGGTAATGCTATAAAACAAGATGGTCAGAATCTTGATGGAATTGTTGGTTTAAGTGTGATAAATGAAGAAGGTGTTTCTATCTATCAAGTTTCGAGTGTTTTAACGAACGGATCTTTTTTGTTTAATTTTTCATTGCCTTCTGGTACTGCGGCAGGGCAATATCTTGTTTCTCTTAATGCTTATGAAATGGATTCTTCTGGAGTGGAGATTAATACAGGTTCTACTGGTTTTAATATGTTGATAGATCAGGTGCCAACAAGTTTGAATTTGGTACCTCAGAATAGTGCTCAGAGTATTGCACCAGGCCAGGGTTATAGTCTTGAGGCTATTCTCTATGATCAAACGGGTCAAGAAATCAATTCGCTTGTTAATTTTACAATAAATAAGAGTGACGGGATTATGAGCCAACAGGCAAATACAGACCAGTTTATTAATATCCCTGTAAGTTATGATGATCCTCCTAATACTTGGGCAGTTATTGCAAATTCTGAAGGTCTTAGTGCTCAGTTAAGTTTTCAAGTACTTGAGAATAAAAATGTTACAATAGATTTATTGGGTAGAACTGTTTTAGTTACAAATGTAGGTAATGTTCCTTACAATGATCCAATTAGTGTTAATCTTGGGAATCAATCTCTTGTTTTTAATGTTTCCTTAGGTGTTGGGCAGAGTCATAAGTATGTTTTAAGTGCTCCAGATGGGAATTATTCTATTGAAATTTCGAGCCTTGGAAGTGATTTATATAATGGGAATTTGTTGCTTACAGGAAATGCTATAGGTGTTCAGCAGGCCCCAATGGGAGCAAGTTTTATTCAATATCCTCTTGTCTGGATAGTTCTTTTAATTATCTTAGCAGTACTCGTTTTCTTTTTGATTAAGAGATTATCTAAGAAGAAATTTATGAAAAAAGTTGATTTGAATAAAAGTTTTAGGTTGAGAGACGGGATAGTGATAAGTAATGGAAAGGATGAGATTTCAAGTAGGGGTAGGTTTGTGAATAGTAGAAATGTTGCCGAGCTGTCATTGTCTTTGCAAGGTACCAAACATGGCTCTACAATTGTTTGTTTGGGAATAAGAAACTTCTCTGAAATTAGATCCGGAAAAGGAGGAATAAGTGAGACTATGAATAGGATTAAATCTATCGCAGATGAATTTAACGCTGCAGTTTATGAAAATGGATCTAATATATTCCTTATCTTTTCTCCATTAAGAACCAAATCTCAGAATAATGATCTTGCTGCGATACAATCTGCAGAGCAGGTGCAGAAAGTTTTGCAAGACCATAATAGGTTGTTGAAGCAGAAAATAGACTTTGGAATATCTGTGCATTATGGAATGATTGTTGCTAAACTGGGGGTAAGTGGTATGAAGTTTATGACGTTGGGCAATGTGATTTCAACTGCTAAAAAACTTGCGGCTGTTTCTAATGGGGAAGTTTTCCTTAGTAAAGAAGTTAGAGATAGAATTGCAACTGATGTAAAGACGGAAATGCATTCTAGTGGGGACTTAAGTTACTATACTCTTCTTGAAATAAGAAATAGAGAAAAGAACCAGAAATTTATTAAAGATTTTATGAATAAGATGGAAAGAGAAGAAAAGGAAAAAAGATCTTAATTATTTAGTTTTTTTATTATTTTATCAAGGTTTATCTCAGACAATGCGACAGGCATTCTTATTTTCCAATTTTTCAATATTTTCGGATGTATTTCACCTGCAAATCCAATTTTTTCATCTTCAAGTATTATTTCAGCTACTCTCCCCTCAATGAAATAATTAGGAAATTCTTTTGGTTCTCTGAAGCTAATTTTTAAATCAAGCATTTTAGATAGATAGTTTAAAATCTGTTTTATTTCCGTAAAATTGTTTGGAGAAGTTGCAATAGACAAACTGTTTTCTTCTTTTATATTTTCTCCATACTTGAAAATTTTTCCCACTTCAAATATTCTTTGTGGAAAATCATTTTTGATATTTTCAGAAAATGTTTTTAGTGAATAGTGAGTTAAATTCTCTCTTAGTATATTATAATCTGTTTTGGAGTTTTCAACTGGTATATACTTGGACTTCTCATTGATTCCCATTTTTTCAAATTGGTCTTTTAGGGTTGTTAAGTGATAATTTGAAATTTCTTGCATATCTAGTCCTGTGAGTATTTCTGAGATTTTTCTTTTTATTACTTCTTTTGGATCTTCTTGACCGATTGTTGATATTTCTGGAATTTCTGGAATCAACTTTTCATATCCATAAGCTATGGCAACATCTTCTATTAAATCAACTTCATGGAGGATATCTATTCTCCAAGGGGGTATTTCAACAATGTTTTTGTTGGAATTATATCCCATTTTTTCAAGCAATTTTTTAACATCATTTTCTTTTAAATCAAGGCCCAATAATTTATTCACATTTTCTATACTTATTGGTCTTTTTTCAGTTTCAAAATTTGGAAATATTTTTTTATCTTTTCCATAACTTACCTCGACTTCGTATATCTCTCCCCCCATATCTGCAAGGGCGGCTACCAAAATATTTAGGCATTTTTCTAAAATATTTGGATCAAATCCAGAACATTCAACGAATATATCTTTTGTTTTTTCTGTCACTCTTCCAGTAGTTTTTGAATTTATTATTGGGGGCATGCTTAATATTTTATCTTCAGAGTCTATGAATATCGGAAATTTTGCTTTTCCGGAGAGTAATGAAGCATACTCTTTTCCAGTGGGGTGTTTTTGCAAGATTTCTAACCCTGACATTTCTTTATCAGATTCTAAAGGAATAAACTTTATCTTATCTGGTTCAAGAGCCTTGAATGTAATAGGAAATTTTATTTTTTCCAATGGATAAATTCCCATTGCTAATTTTCTTCTTTTTCTTCCAAGAGTTAGATGTAGCTTTTCTTGGATTTCTATTAGCTCTTTTATCTTTTCAGAATCTAATTTGATATCTTTTATAACTACACAAGTTGTGTATGGTCTTATATCTTTTAACGAAGGATCTACAATTACTTTGTAATTAGATTTGTTTATTTTATATTGGACTAGTCCTGTCTTTTTCTCTAGAAATGCTAAAAATGCTCTTTTGAATCCATGGTATGATAGTAGATCAGGTCTGTTTGGGAATATTTCTATCTGTAATTCTTCATTTGTAACTTTGTCAATAGGGGTTCCAAACAATGCAATTTTTTCCTCCATTTTATCATCAAATTTTCCAATTTCTTTTTCAAATTGTTTTTTGTTTAGTGTCACAATTGCCATTTATTATTTTAGTTTATCTGCCATTTTATTTAGCTCTTCAGCGCTTAGAGGTCTCATTCTCTTTGAGTTTAAATCATTCTCTTTATCTATGGGGATAAGGTGGACGTGAATATGGGGAACTCCAAAACCCTCTATAGCCAGACCTATTCTTTTTGAATTTAATTTTAGTTTTAATTTTTTGGCAATTTCTTTTGCCTTTACCATCAGCAAATTGTACTCCTTATCATCTAAGTCAAATATATATTCAGAATGTTTTTTTGGGATTAAGAGAACATGACCTGGTTTTATGGGATTTATATCTAGCATAGCAATGTGTTTTTCATCTTCCCAAATTTTTACGGCAGGTATTTCTCCTTTTATTATTTTGCAAAATACGCAGTTTTCCATTAGGTTTTCATCCAGAATTTCATTTCTCTTAGTTGTTTTAAATCGTTTTTATATAATTCTCTGAGATCCTTTATTTTGTAATAATCAATTAAGATTCTATCGAATCCAGGTCCCCATGCAAGCACAGGTATGCTTTCTCCCAAAAGAGGGATTGTGACCTCTGGTCTTATTATTCCAGCCCCTCCTACTTCTAGCCAAACTTTCCTATCTTGATTCCAAACATCTATTTCTACACTTGGTTCTGTGTAAGGAAAATAGCTAGGGCGGAGTCTGATTTTTTCAAAACCCATTTTTCCGAAGAATTGCTTCAAATAGCCGAAAAGATGTCTGAAATTTGCGTTTCTATCAATCACTATCCCTTCTGTTTGGTTAAATTCAAATCCGTGACTCCAGTCTACTGTTTCATTTCTAAAACATTTTCCAAGGGCGAAGAATTTTTGGGGTAATTCAGAAGTTTTTACTTTGGCCAATGTTTGTGCCGATATACAGGTCGTATGAGTTCTTAAGACCACTTTTTTTGCTTCTTCCTCATTCCAAAGATATTGCCATCCTTTACTTCCCCCAACTCCTTTTTCGTGACTTTCCTTTATCTTTTTTACTATCTCTTTTTCGGGAAGATTCATCTTTTTATTAATGAAGAAAGTGTCTTGCATTTCTCTTACGGGATGATCTTGTGCGGTGAATAATGCATCAAAGTTCCAGAAAGAACTTACAACTATTTCCCCATTCATTTCTTTAAATCCCATTTCAGTCCATACTTTTCGTGCATAATCCGAAGCCTGATTTACGAAGTGTCTCTTTCCTCCATTTATTTCTGGAACGGGGGATAAAACATCATAAGTTCTAAATTTCTTTCCTCTCCATAATTTATCAGATTTTATAATTTGAGGGGTCAATTGTTCTATTAAATTCTCGGATTTTATCCTTGAATTTATCAATTGTTTACCTTTGTCTGTAACTTTTATTTTTATGTTCTTTTCTTCTCTTAATTCAATAATGTTTCTTCTTTTTTGCAATTCTTTGAATATAGAATTCTGATCTTGGGAGAGAGAATTTTGATTTAAAGGTAAACTTTCAATAAATACCTCTTCAGGCATTTTTTTTGAAGATTCATCGCTACCTGAATTTAGAATTATCCTTTTATTTACAATATCTATCAAAGATTTTCTTTTTAGAGTTCCTAGAGATGCTCTAAATTCATCATCAGATAGATTACTTTGTTTTTGTGCGTCTTCAAAAGGCAGTATTCTCTTTTCTTTCAATAAACTTAGTAATCTTCTCTCTGGTAGACCTTTTTTTTTGTATAATATTCCATTAACCCCTAAATCGACAATTTTTTCTTTATCAAATTCTAAGATTATAACATCTTTATTCTTTAGATATTCTAACGCTCTTGTAACTGAGGTTTTGTCAAGATTTGACTTTTTGCATATAGAGATTATATCCTTATCTTCCAAATAAGGCAAAATTTTGGCTTCATTTGGACTCAAAGATTCTAAAACTTTTTTAACATCCATTAAAAACCAATGAGTTATTATTTTATAAATCTTTTATCATCCAAGTGGGCATTCCAAGTGAAAGCCCGAGAGCTTTTGAGTCATATTCGTTCCTTGTGTTATTATTATTTATAGATATAAATTTCATCTTTAACTTATCCTTACTGCAGATTTTTATGTTCTGTTTTATTCTTGAGATTATATCTGCTTTTTCTTTTTCATTTGAATTAATCACTTCATCAAGGAAAATTCCTATTTGAGATTTACTTTTTTTTGCAATTTTTGACATGACTGAATTTAGTCCAGAGTTTCTTTGTTTTTGTCTATCTTTTCTTCCCTTTTGTTTTATTAACAAGATGGAGACTTTTTCTTTTTCTAATATTTTTCTATTCAATTCGTCATCCATGCTAGTGAAAACTATAGTTTTTTTGCTATTTTCACGTATTATTTTCCTTGCTTTATCGAAATTATTCTCTTCTACAATTATGTAACTCATTTTTTCTTACTTTTTACATTTGAATCTTTACTTAAACTTTTGGGAACTTCATGTTTTGAAAACATGTCATAAATCTTGAATCCTGCTCTGAATAATTCTATAATTATTCCAATAAGCAGTATACCAACCCCTATTATAATCATTCTGATAAAAATATAATTTGATTGAGAGAATAGTAATGAAGCTGCAGACGACAAGGTTACGTTTTGCAGGTGAGATAATATCTGGCTAATTCCTAGTAAAGGTAAAGATGCAATTACCATAAAACCTCCTACTATAAACGGCAAGTTTTGCTTTTTTTTGAATAAGATGAATAAGATAGCAGTAGTTATTATGAAAACTGCTAGTGAGATATAAAATATCTTTTGCCAGTAATTATCAGACTTTTCTGATATTAAGAATAGTGGAGAATACTGGTTGAAACAATTCCAGTAAGAGCAGTTATATGTTTTGTAATATGAATCAGAGATAAAATTTTCTATAGTATCTGTTATTATTGTAATTTCGTCCTTGTTTACATCTTGACATGGAAAATGAAGTACATAACCCTCATAACTAAAAACATAATCAGGATTATTATTGCAATAATTTTTTATTAATGGAAGATTTTCGTCAACTTGTTGAATTATATTAAACTGTTGATTTATTATTGGTGAAAGATTTGCTGCTTGATTTTGAATATTTTCATATTTTAAAGAAGATGATAGATCTAATGATATTGCTGCCGTTAATAGAGATAGAAACAATAATATGCAAGATAAAGCTATAAAAAAGCTTTTTATCATTATTGGTTAGAGCGGATGTAATTTATAAATCATTACATCTTTTCGAGAACCTCAATCCTCTTTTCTATTGGAGGATGTGTTGATGATAAATTTTTTAAAGGATTTGAGAAGAAAAGAGGGGCTATAGCTTTTGCAACTTTCTTCTCAGGTTGATTTTCTGTTTGGATCTTTTTTAGTGCATCAATAAGACCTCTTGGATATCTTGTGAACTTGACTGCGGACGCATCTGCACTATATTCTCTTTTTCTTGAAATTGCTAATTGAACAAGATAGACTACTATAGGAGCAATTATTGCAAGAATTATTCCGATAAGTATGAATATGCCTCCATTTTTTTTATCATTTCCATTTTGGAACCACAAACTTCTAAGAAATATCTCTGATACAATAGAGATAATTCCAACCATAACCGTTGCAAGAGTCATATATCTTATATCGTAATTTGCTATATGTGACATTTCATGAGCTAGAACTCCTTCAAGTTCTTTTTTTTCTAGCTTATCTAATGAACCACGAGTTACACATACAATTGCATGCTTTGGATCTCTACCAGAAGCAAATGCATTTATTTGGGGGGAGTTCATGACATACAATTTAGGCATTGGTAGCCCACTTGCAATTGTTAAAGATTCAACGACATCATAAAATTGTTTATCTTTTGTTTTGTCTGCTTCCTTTGCACCAACACTTGAGATGGCAATTTTGTCAGATTTATAATAATTTATGCTTATATAAAAGAGAGAGAATATTATTGCAGCAATCATTATAATGAAAAAATAGCCCGGGCTGAATGCTAAAGAGATAACATACCCTAATAAAACCAAGACTAAGAAAACGCTGACTATTAAAAAAAAGGATTTTACCTTATTTTTTGATATTTGATCTCTAAAATCAATATGCTCTGGCATTTAATAAAAACTGAGATTTGATTTATTAAGTTATTGGAGACAAATAAATTTAATAAGTTCTTAATCTTAAAAGTATAAGACTTATGGAAATAAAAAGCGTCTTTGAGGACGGCGAGCGGATTCCAGTTAGGTATACTTGTGATGGGGATAATATCAACCCTCCTTTGGAGTTTTTGAATGTCCCTTCAAATGCAAGAAGTCTTTTGTTAATTGTTGATGATCCTGATTCTCCTTCAAAAATTTGGTTGCACTGGATGTTGTGGAATATACGTCCAGATAGAAGGGAAATAGAGGAAGATACTGTTCCTGATGAAGCTGAAGAAGGAGAGAATGATTTTGGAGAGTGTGGTTATGGTGGACCTTGCCCACATTCAGGAGTACATAAGTATCAATTCAAGTTATATGCTTTAGATACACTTCTTAATTTATCTTCTGGTTCTACAAAAAAAGATATTGAAACAGTAATGATGAGGCATATAATTGACAAAGCAGTATTGGTGGGATTATACTCTAGGAAGAGTAATAATTAATGTTTATTTCTTAGAACTTATTTGGTATTTTAATAAAGACAATCTGTTACATTTTATATACAAAAATCCATAGAGGAAACTTTATAAACCGAAATTCAAATTCTATTAACATGAAACGTTCTAGCCGTAGATGGAAGAAAAAGCATCAAATGAGATGGAAATGGCAGAGAAAAAGACTTAGAAAGGAAAAGAGAAAGCGTAGGCTGAAGAGAGAAAGAAGTAAGTAATTTTTGTTTATTTTTGCATTCTGTTAGGCTATAATCTATTTTTAATACAATAATCTTTATAAGTTTCTTTTGGAAAAGCTATGTTATGGTTAGTGAAATTTGGACTGAGAAGTATAGGCCGGTTAAGTTTTCTGAGATGGTTGGACAAGATATGATTGTTAAGCGAGTAGAATCACTTACAAAAACTATGAATATTCCTCATCTTCTTTTTGCAGGCCCAGCTGGGACTGGAAAGTCAACTTTGGCTCTTATTGTTGTCAAAGATTTATTCAAGGATGCATGGAAAGATAACTATTTGGAGTTGAATGCTTCCGATGAAAGGGGTATAAATGTAGTAAGAGACAAAGTTAAGAGCTTTGCAAAGACAAAGTCGCTGGAGTCCATTCCATTTAAGGTAATTTTTCTGGATGAGGCTGATGCTCTTACCCCTGAAGCACAGCAGGCATTGAGAAGAACGATGGAGAATTACTCTTCTAGTTGTAGGTTTATTCTATCTTGTAATTATTCCACAAAAATTATAGATCCAATTCAGTCTAGATGTGCAATTTTTAGGTTCAAGCTTCTTGAAAAAAAGGATATAGAAAAAGTTATTCAGAGGATTGTTGAAAAAGAAAATTTTACTATAACCCCAGAATGTAATGAAGTTTTATATGAAGGAAGTGAAGGAGATTGTAGAAGGTGTATTAACCTGCTTCAAGCAACAGCTGCAATTTCTCCATCTATAACTCTAGACTTGGTATCGACAATTGTTTCAAATACTAAACCTAAAGATGTTAAGGTTGTTTTGGATTATGCAATTTCGGGAGATTTTCAGACTGCTAAAGAAAAGCTGTTTGATATAATGCTTAAGGAATCTGTTTCAGGGCAGGATGTTATCAAGTCAATTCAGAAGGAAATATGGAATCTTCCAGTTGAACCTGAGATAAAAGTTAAGCTTACGGAGAAAACAGGTGAAGCAGAATTTAGAATTGTTGAGGGAAGTGACCCATTTATCCAACTTCAAGCTCTTCTTGCAAGTTTTGTTCTTGCAGGTTTGGGGAAGGGGTAAAATGGAGGGGTTTCCAAGAGTTGGCGTAGGAGTAATAATAAAGAAAGGGGATGAAGTTTTATTAGGAAAGAGGAGGGGCTCTCATGGAGCTGGGACTTGGAGTTTTCCCGGCGGGAAATTAAATCTTTTTGAGACCATTGAACATTGTGCAGTTAGGGAAGCTTTGGAAGAGACAGGATTGGATATTAAAGTGATGTCTCATCTTAAAAAGAGGTTTACAGAAGATTTCTTTGAGTATGAGCATGAACATTATTTGACTTTTTATGTTGAATCAAGATATCTAATAGGTATACCTATGGTCTTGGAACCAGATAAATGTGAGGAATGGAGATGGTATAAGTGGGGGAAATTCCCTCAACCATTATTCTTGCCTCTTCAAAATTTAATTAAACAAAGGTATTATCCTCTTTAAAATGCCTTGGGTTGAAAGATATAGACCTAGAAAGTTTTCTGAGATTAAAGGGCAAGAAGATGCCATAGATAAACTTAAGTCTTTCATTAAAAATTTTGGAAAGGGGAAGAATGCGATGATTCTTTATGGTCCTCCAGGTACAGGAAAAACTACTCTTGCTTATGTTGCTGCAACAGAAACAAATTCTGAGATATTTGAATTAAATGCTTCTGACTTAAGGAATAAAGACAGACTCAGCGAAGTTCTTAGACCCGCATTAGAGCAGAAATCTCTTACGAATGACAAGAAGATAATACTTGTAGATGAGGTTGATGGGATATCAAAGGAAGATTGGGGTGGACTTCCTGAGCTAACTGATTTAATTGAGTCTGCTTCTTGGCCCATTGTGTTAACCGCAAATGATATTTGGGATAAAAATTTTGTAAAATTAAGGAAGAGTTGTGAAATAGTGCAGCTAAGAGAGATTGATTATAAAACAATAAAAGACATTTTAATTAATATATTGAAAAAAGAAAATAAGCTTCTTGATCTTAATTTACTAACGGGAATATCCATTAAAGCAAAAGGAGACTTGAGGGCAGCTATCAATGATTTGCAGATAGCCTCCGGGATGGAAGATCCTTCTAAGATACTCGAAAATGAAAGAAATAAGGAAACAGATATATTCAATGCATTAAGATTAATATTTAAGGAAAAACCAAGCGACAATACATTAAGGATTTTTGATTCAGTAAATATGCCTATAGATCAAATAATGTTATGGATAGAGGAAAATATTCCCACTGAGTATAAAAATGAAGAGTTACAAAAAGCATATGATGCTCTTAGTAGGGCAGATGTTTTTAAAGGGAGAATATACAAACAACAATATTGGAGATTTCTAGTTTATGAGAATATTTTGTTGAGCTATGGAGTCGCATCTGCTAAAGAGGGGGTAAAGAGAGGGTTTACAAATTATAAGAAGCCTGATAGGATTCTAAAAATTTGGCTTAATAATCAGAGGACAGCTAAAAAAAAGTCAATTGCGCAGAAGTATGCTCAGTATGTTCATGTTGGAGAAAAACGGGCAATGTTTGAGTTTCCACTTATAAAATTAATATTAAAGAATCCTAGCATAAGAAAAGAGTTGAAGCTGAACTCTGAAGAAGAAGAATATTTAGATAAGTCTCAGTAAACAGGGATTGCTCCTTGAAGAAGATATTTTCCATCTCTTGTTGAATAAATTGGTAAAGATTGATTTTGATACACGACATATATTTGATAAATTCCGCTTATTTCCGTAACATTTTCCAATTGTATCGAGCTATTTGTCTGAGAATTGAGGAAACTAACTGCTTTTAATCCAGCTTGACTTGGTGAAAGTGTTACCATATTAAAACTGGCTCCCGATAGTATGAAAATTAATGAGACAACAAAAAGAATCCCAAGTATTATTGTGATAAATGCAAGAGGATTTTTTGGAAGTTTTATTTTTATATATTCTTCGCCCATGTTTATTTGATAATTTGAAGATTTTAAAATCTTTCTGTATCAATAATTTTTTATACTTGTTAATGCTATATTTAATATGGGATTGAATATAAGTGATATAATTCCTAGAGAAGAGATAAAAATTTCTGATTTGAAAGGAAAGACTCTCTGTGTTGATGCTTTCAATACTTTATATCAGTTTTTGTCAAGTATAAGGCAGCCAGATGGAACCCCTCTTATGGATAATCAAGGTAGGATAACAAGTTACTTATCTGGTATATTTTATAGAAACATAAGTCTACTCTCTGAAGGAATAAAATTGGTTTATGTTTTTGACGGGAAACCTCCTGATTTGAAATATAAAACTCATGAAAAGCGAAAAGAAAACAGAGATATTTCTGAAGAAAGATATGAAGGGGCTAAGCAAGATGAAGATTTGTCCGCAATGAGGAGATATAGTAGCCAACTTGTTAGACTTAATAGTGAAATGATTGAAGAGAGCAAAGATTTGCTTGTTGCTATGGGGATTGCGGTAGTTCAGGCTCCGGGCGAGGGAGAAGCTGAGGCTTCTTATCTTGCAAAGATAAAAGAAGGAGTTTATGCCAGCGCTAGTCAGGATTATGATAGTTTATTGTTTGGGACTCCTAGATTAATAAGGAATCTAACTCTTGCTAGAAAGAGAAAAACTCTTAGAGGATGGGTTGAAGTTACTCCAGAGATTATAGACTTGGAAAAAGTTTTGAATTCTCTTAATCTTAGTCTAGATCAGTTAATTTGCTTGGGAATTTTAGTAGGAACAGATTATAATCCCAAGGGAATTCCCGGAATTGGACAGAAAAGAGCTCTTCAGATTGTTCAAAAACACAAACAACCAATTATGATATTCAAAAGTGTCGAAGAGCAGATGAATAATCTTAATGAAGATGATAAATTTGACTGGAGAGAGGTTTATTCTTTGTTTCATAAGGCAAATGTTACCAATTCTGATATTAGATTTAAAAAGCTTGATAGATCAAAAATAAAAAAGATATTGGTTGATGAACATGATTTTTCAGAAGATAGAGTTGACAAGCAGCTGGAAAAATTGGAAGGGATTGAAGAAAAAAACAAACAGAAAGATTTGAAGAAATGGTTCTAGACTTTCTTTCCACTTAATCTTTTCATTTCATCTTTTACTTGACTCATTTCATTTCTTATCTCATCTAGTCTCGGATCATACTGGCCATTTGTCTCTTTTAATACTTCTTGGTAATTTCCGGCTAGTCTTCTATAAGTTTCTGCCAATGAATTATAATCTGAAGTAATTTGTTTTCTTTCAATTTGCTCTATCTGTTTTTGTTTCTGAACCAGTTCTTGGTCTTCGACTTCTTCTTTCTTAACTGTTTGCTGTTGCTGAGCTCTTATTTGGTATTGTCTTTGAGTTTGTTTTTGTGTTTCTTCTTGTTCTTCTTTTAGCTTTCCTGCAAATTGTTTTCTTCTTTGTTCTTCTCTCTGGTAATCTTGCTCGGTCATTTCTAAAGCTCTTTTCCTAGCTTGCTCATCCCTTTCAACAACTTCTTTCTCCTTTCTTATTTTGTTAAATCCAGGGTTTCCTCCAAACATATCTGATGGTCTTTGTACTCTAAGACCGGAAGGACTTCCCCCTCCTCCGCCTACTATTGCTTTTTTTTTAGCCATCTTAATGATTATCCATATAGCTATAAGTGCCAATCCTATTCCTGCTGCATATTCCGTTGAAAAAATCAAGCCAGATAATGAAAGTGCTAGAAATGCTATTCCTAAAAGAAGAAGTGCCCATGTTCCAATTTTTACAAATATAAAAATTAAGAATACTATTAACAGAATAGAACCTATTGTATATATTGTATCACTAGATAATCCAAGTCCAGAATATATATTTTGTATATTTGTTGAACTATTAATCCCATATATTATAAGCAAAGAAATTCCTAAAGAAATTACTACTGAAACAGCTTTATTTCCCTTGAACATTTTTGATGTTGAAAAGTATAGTACTGCAAAGAAAATCATAAATAATATTGATAGTACAACTGTGCTAGGATCAAATGTTGAAAGAACATCGCTTAGGGAAAAAGATTGAGCTGATATAAATCCGATTGAAAGTAAAAACATGGAAATTCCACTTAAGATCAGACCCTTTTTGTTCATTCACTGAAATAGCTCTAGGTTTTTATAAACTTATCTTTGGCGTACAATAGTTTTTTAACAAATGGATTGTTTGTTTGCTTATGATTAGTGGCTCATTTGATATTCTCGGGAATATATCTATTGTAAAATTTCCAGATGGTACCAAACTTTCTGATAAAAAATCTTTTGCAAAAGATTTAATGAACAAGAATAGGTCCATTAAGACTGTTCTTGAGAAGATTGGAAAATTTAAAGGCAGATTGAGAAAACAACATACTAAATATTTAGTAGGAGAAAAGACAAAAGAAGCCTTATATCGTGAAAATGGCAGTATATTTAGATTTAACATAGATGATGCCTATTTCTCTCCAAGATTAAGCAATGAAAGACTAGAAGTTGCAAATAAAATAAAAAAAGGAGATAAAGTTTTGGTAATGTTTGCTGGTGTGGCTCCATATTCCATTGTTATTGCAAAACGCTCTAGTGCAAGAATTGTTTATTCAAATGAAATAAATAAGAAAGCAAATGATTATGCACAGCTCAATATTAATTTAAATAAACTTAAAGACAAGATAATTTTGGTCCCTGGGGACATAAAAAGAGTTGCAAGTCAACTTCGTAATAAGAAAGAGTTTTTTGATGTTATTGTTATGCCTCGCCCTCAACTAAAAGATAGTTTCTTGAAAGAAGCTTTTAATTTAAGCAAGAAAAATACTAGGATATATTATTATGACTTTTGCAAAGAAGATGATATTTCTTTGATAAAAAACAAAATCGAAGATGAAGCAAAGAAGAGCAAGAAGAAGATTAAAATTCTTAATATTAAAAAAGCTGGAGAAATATCACCATATAAGTATAGAATAAGAATTGATTTTAAAATCGTTTAAAGTGATTCTCTTTCTGTGCTTATAGCTGTTGGAGCTTCTCCTCCATGCCAGGTAAATCTGGGACGAACTCTCATTGGATAAATTCTTTCTGAATTATCATCCAGAATTATTGCAGACCCTTTTAGTGAAGGTAAATCATCCATATATTTTTTTATGCTATCTGTAAGATAACTTTGCATTATATAACCCAATGCATCTAAATCTGGTTTTGCGGTAACTCTATGAGAAATAACAATATCTGACTGAGTCATTACATCTTTATGAATTTGTCCCGGCTGTTGTGTTGCTAAAACTAGGGATACTCCTGGTTGCCTTCCCTCTCTTAATAATTGAACTAAAGCATCTGTTGCGGCAGTCTTTCCCTTAAGAGGAAGAAATTCGTGGGCTTCATCAATAAAAATCCAAGTCAAAGGAGTATCTTTTATATTCATTGAGTAAAGGTAGTTTGCACCTTTTGCTATTGAATCTACTTCTTCTTTTTTTCGTGCGTCCATTCTTTCATTGAAAATTTTTCTACAAATCAGACTTATTACTAAAGCTCTAACATCAAAGGTTCCTATAGAATTGTAGACACTCAGATCCAAAACAGATGTTGTTGCGGATGAGATTAAATCTTTTATTTGTGTTGCATCTTTTCCCTTTTCAGAAAAAACTCCCCATGTTCGTGCCGCTTCAAATAAAGATATTGCTGCATTCTTAATTTCTTGTGAAGATTTGTCATCTTCTTTAAATTGATCAATTATATCTCCTATTCCGAATCTCCCCTTAGATCTTAGGCCCGTTATTGTTCTTTCTATTAAGACTGAAATCGGATTTATCATATCTAATTCAAATGTTATGATCCAATCTTCCGGATTTAACTCTGTTATATCAAGGGCAAAGCTTTCATCAACAGGAACACCCTTTTGTATATAGTCATTGTAATGGCCATACGGAACAAATACTCTTGTTTTAAGACTTTTTGTTTTAAGACCCCATTCTTGAAGTAAGTTTCTATCTTTTTCATTTCTAAATTTCATAGTCCAATAAATTCCCATAGTATCGAATATCAAAGATGCAATGTTCTGACTAATTTCTTGAGGAAGATTTGTAAGTTCCTCTGCAATTGTTCCTAGGGTATAACTTTTTCCAGATCCTCTCTTTCCAGCTACCAAGACAACATGACTTCTTGCTACATCCATAAGAATTCTGTTGCTTAGGGAAGTGTATTGACCCATTTTTACAAATCCTTTTCCAATGAAAACAAGCCCTCTATCTCCGAACTTCTCTTTATCAGAAGCATCTCTACCAATTATGATATCGTAAGGCATACAGATATAATTAAGGTTTTCTTTATCAAACTTTCTTTTTATAATCCGCCGTAGACTACCTTTCTTCTAAGAAGTCTTATTATTGAATCAAATTGAGATCCTACTTTTATATCTTCAATATCGTCTAAATTCTTTATTTTTCTGTTTTCAGATAGCATGGCTAACCATGCTCTTTTTTCGAGCACATTTTCATCAAACTTTGGATTAAGTAACCTGCCTTGAAAATAAAGTTCCTTTGCGTTAATATCTTTTAGTTTTAAGCTTCTTACTTCTCTTTGACCTTCCTTATAAAGCGCTTTATTTTGGGGTTCTGTAATCTTGAGTTCTATACACGCTAAATAGTATCTTATTCCATTTTGTTCCTTTTCTGCAAGCCTCATTTGGCTTTCAGATTTCATTGTTCTTGTTGCGTAATTATGCATTTTATGATTTATTTTTACTATTTTTGAGTTTTAATTGACCTTTTCATCGTTCTTGCTAGGCTAAGAAGAGATTCTAAGAATACTTTTTCCTCAGAATTTTCTGCCGCTCTTAACCTTTTTTCAATTTCATCCTCTTCTATTACAGGAATTATCTTTTTGCCTTGATTTGAATATGGTGAATATTTTCTTTCATATAGTTCGTTAGCTCTTGCTAGTCCTTGAGCTCCATTGGGGTCATTATTACGATCATATCCTCGTGGCATATAATTGGGAATATTTACGATTTTTAAGTCTTGTGAATTTCAGGCTTAATTTTAAATAATTCCGATACCGTATTTTAGCATGAAGATGAAATTTATCCCCCTAGATTTTGATTATTTTGATTTTGAAGGTAGAAATTATGCTAAGATTATTGGGAGAGATGAAGGTGGAAAAAGGGTATGTGTTTTAGACTCTTGTGATGTATATTTTTGGGCTATTTTAAAGGACAATTTAACTGAAAAGCAAGTTCAGAAATTAGTGGATAAAATAGAAAAGATACAGTTAAGTTTGAAAGGAAGAAGAACGAAAGTTGAGAAAGTTGAGGTTCATAAAAAGAAGTTTTTGGGTAAGGATGTTAAGGCTCTTAAAATATTTGCGACAAATTACAAAGATCTTCATGACATTGCGGATAAACTTGGAATGGATGAAATTGAAAAGAGGAGAGGTTATGATTTGGGTTTTATAACCCATTATATAATTGAAAAGAAAATTGTACCTTTGAATTGGTATGAAATTGAGGGAGATATTTTGAATAATAGCTTAGAATTTGGAGGAATTGATTCTGCTTTAGATGTTGACTTGTGTATTAAAATAAACTCTTTAAAAGAAATAGAAAAAAAAGAATTTAATCCTAAGATTTTGGCATTCGATATTGAAACAGATGAATTTAGAATAGGCAAGGGGAAAATTTTAATGATCTCTTTAATTTCTGAAAATTTCAAGAAAGTTATAACTTGGAAGAAGATTAAGGAAAAAATGGATTTTGTTGAATATGTAGAAGATGAAGCTGAATTGATTGAGAAATTCGTTGAGTATGTAAAAAAAATTTCTCCTGATTTTATTACAGGGTATTTTAGTGATGGGTTTGATATGCCTTACTTGAAGGCAAGGGCTGAAGAAAATGGTGTAAAGTTATCTCTTGGGTTGGATGGAAGCCAACCTGTTTTTCATAGAGGGAATGTTCTTACCTGTAAAGTTGATGGAATTGTTCATATTGACTTGTTAAGATTTGTCGATACAGCATATTCTCAATATATGCAGTCTGAAACATTATCACTTAATGATGTTGCAAGAGAGTTTCTAAGTGATAACAAGAAAGGATTTGAATTTAAATCCTCTTCTGAGATGTCTGAATCTGATTGGAAAGATTATTTTGAATATAATCTTCATGACTCTACTTTGACTTATAAATTATTTTTAAAATTCTGGCCAGATCTATTAGAATTTTCTAGAGTAATGCAAGAACCCACTTTTGATGTTTCAAGAAATGGAATGTCGAAGAATGTTGAGGATTATATAATACATAATCTTGAGAAGTTCAATGAAATTCCTGAAAAACGTCCGACACATGATGAAATTGGAAAAAGAAGAGTAAGAGAGAAATATGAAGGGGCTTTTGTTTTTCAACCAACACCTGGACTATATGAGGATGTAGTGTTCTTTGACTTTACAAGCTACTGGCCAAGCATAATTGTTACATTTAATCTGTCCTCTTCCACTCTCCTTGAGAAAAAAGAGAAAGATTCTTTGGAAGTTAATTTAGGAACCAACAAAATTTATTTTAGCAAGAAATCTGGATTTTTTCCGGAAATGCTGAAAGAAATTATTTTACTTAGGAAGAAGTATAAAGGGGAGTTGAAGAAAAAGGAAGATCCAATAACAAAGGCGAGGAGTAATGCTTTCAAACTTCTTGCAAACGCTTCCTATGGATATCAAGGTTTTTTTGGGGCTAGATATTACTGCCCTGAGGCTTCGGCTGCGACAACTTCAATAAGCAGAGACTTCATAAAAAAGATGATTGAGGACATAGATAAATCAAAGTTTAAAACGATATATTCTGATACAGATTCCATTGCATTTTTAAGAAATGGCAAAACGAAGAAAGAAGTTTCTGATATTTTGGAGAAACTTAATAATATGCTTCCAGGCATAATGGAACTTGAACTTGAGGATTTTTACAAGAGAGGGATATGGGTTACTAAAAGGACTGGAGAATTTGGGGCTAAGAAGAAATATGCTCTTATTGGGGAAGAGGGGAAATTGAAAATAAGAGGGTTTGAAACGGTTAGAAGGGATTGGTGTGATTTGGCAAGAGATACTCAGAATAAAATTTTGAGAATGATACTTGAAGATGGAAATGAAGTTAGAGCTTTGAATTTTGTTAAGGAAGTCTCAAAGAAACTTAAAGACAGAAAAGTGGATAAAAAAGAAATTCTTGTTAGAACTCAACTCAAAAAACCAATTTCTGAGTATAAGGCTATTTCTCCTCATGTTATTGCAGCTAGAAAAATGGAAGAGCAAAAGATTCCAATTGACGAGGGAGCTTTAATAGAGTATTATATTGCAGATATTGGTGAGAAGAAGAAGTTAGTAAGAGATAAAGTAAAATTGGCACATGAAGTTGGAAATTATGATATTGAATATTATTTAGAACATCAAATTCTTCCTGCTGTTGAAAATATATTTCAAGTGTTTAATATAGATATTAACACAATTTTGAATAATAAGAAACAAACTACCTTAGAAGGATTTTAATGAGCTCCAACTAATGACTCTTCTATTTTTTTTGAAGTCTTTTTATCTATTTTTACTGTAGATCTTGCAGCCATTTGCGCTTTTCTTACTTCCATTTTTTGGAAATATTCTTTCATTCCAATGTTTATTTCTCTTTCTATTTTCTTGGATTCTAAGGACCTAATTCTATTGATTATACTCTGCTCTGCATTTCTTAATGCATTTCTAGGATCATATCCTCCAAATAGATGTTCTACCATAATTGGATTATTAATATCATCATACCTAAGGGTTTGGGCATAAATCCTGTCATTAAAGGCTTGTAATCTTATCTCTCCTGTTTCAAAGATAATTCTTTCAAGGAAAGGATTCTCTCTAACTATATTCTTTATATCATAAAATTTTGAGTAAGTTAATTCATTATTTGCCATTTTATAACTACTACAAAGTGACTATTTAAAGTTTATGATTTTGAAATTCTTATTTTTAGTTTGTCCAATGCAAACCCTCAAAATCAAATTTGAAATCAATACATTTTGCTCCAAAAGTCTTTTTGATCTTCTGCTTATCTCCAAAGAAAAGAATACATCCTCCTCCACCCGAACCACAAATTTTTGCTGCAATAGCTCCATTTTCTTTTCCTAATTTTATCATCTTCTGGATGTTTGTTGGAACAATTGTAGGATTAAGTTTTGCTCTTTCCTCAGTCTCCTTATTCAATAATTCTGCAAATTTTGCTAAATCTTCTTTTTCAAGAGCATTTTTCATCTGAATTGCAATCTCTTTTATTTTTAAGAAATTTTTAACTTTTTTCCCTTTTTTCAGACCTTCAATCATTTTACCATTACTATTTCCTGAGAAATGTGGTTTTCCTGTGTAGACAAGAATTAATTTGCTTTCAAGATCTTTTATTAAAGAGGATTTTAATTTTAATCTGTGTATTACAACTTTATTATCTATGAATTCAAGAAAATTTATTCCCCCTAGAGCTCCTGCGTATTGGTCTTGTTTTCCCCCAATTAGCCCCATAGCCTGTTCCAATTTGTAAGCTTCTTCCGCTAAGAAAATTTTATCATTTTCATTTTGGAATTTTTTCTTGCTTATTAATGAAAGCCATACCAAGTTCATTACTCCACTTGTTCCTAATCCAGAAGAGGTAGGAATGTTCCCAGAATAAGATAAAGAAACTTTTTTATCACTTGCTGAAAGTTCCCCGACAATGTATCTGTTTATGGCTGCATTTAACACTGCACCACCGTACATTTTTGGGAAAGGTTGTACATCAGTTGTTCCCCCTCCAAAATCAAATCGGACAGGGGCTTTTACCTTTTTCACCTCTTTCATTAAGTTATTAAATACACCTCCTTTTTATTTTTTATGCAAAAATACCCTTTAAAGCCGATGTTTGAGGAAAGAATGAAATTATTACTTGGGGATGAGTTTGAGAAATTTATTGAATTTTTGAATAAAGAACCGTTACGTTCGATAAGAGTAAATGAACTAAAGACTTCTGTTGAAGATTTAAAAAAGAAACTGGAAGATAAAGGATGGGAAATTTCTCAACCAGTAAAGTCTCATCCTGAGATAATTGCTATTAATTCACAATTGGAGCCCGGAGAGTTAGGAAGGACATTTGAACATTTGCTAGGATATTATTATGTTCAGGAGATTTCTAGTATGCTGCCAGTTACTGTTTTGGATCCTCAGCCTGGAGAGAGAATTCTAGATTTATGTGCTTCTCCGGGAAGTAAGACAACACAAATAGCTTCACTGATGAAAAATTCTGGAACTATCATTGCAAATGAACCTGATTTTGGAAGAATGAAAATTCTTTCTTCAAATCTTGAAAGATGTGGGGTTAGTAATGCTATTATTACAAGAAGAGAAGGTAGCAGATTTTGTGATGAACTTTATGAAAATGGATTTGTTTTTGATAGAATCCTTATTGATGCCCCGTGTTCTGGTGAAGGCACTATGAGAATTAATCCGAAAACGGCAAAAATGTGGAATGCATATGGAATGAAAAAAATGTCTTTCATTCAAAAGAAATTGATTTCTTCAGCCATAAAAATCCTTAAGATTGGGGGGGAATTAGTTTATTCAACATGTACCTATGCACCTGAAGAAGATGAAGATATAATTGATTTTGTTCTTAGAAAATTTCCAAATGTTAAAATTGAGAAAGTATCTTTGCCTATAAAACATCATTCTGGAATTCTAAAATGGCAGGATAAAGAATATTTGGAAGACGTTAAACTTTCTTGCAGGATTTTTCCTTTTGATGATAATACAGAGGGATTCTTTATAGCTAAACTTAGGAGGATAAAATGAGCGAAAAAATAATTATTGTTTCAGGGTATTTTGATCCTATTCACATTGGTCATATAGAATATATGAAGTTGGCTAAAGAACTTGGAGGAAAACTTGTTGTGATTCTTAATAATGATAAGCAATGTGTTCTTAAGAAAGGTAAATCTTTCATGCCTCAAGATGAAAGAAAGATGATTGTTGAGTCCTTAAAATTTGTGGATGAAGTTTTTGATTCAATTGATGAAGATAAAAGCGTTTGCAAGTCAATAAAAGCAATTGCAGACAAGTATAAAGATTATGAAGTTGTATTTGCAAAAGGAGGAGATAGGTTTAGCTACGAAATTCCCGAAGCAAAGATATGTATGGATCATGGAATAAAAATCATTGATAGTCTTGGGAAAAAGATACAATCCTCTTCTGATTTAACCGGATTGAAGGAGGTAAAATGATACAAATATTAGATAAAAAACTGTTGCAGGAAATTTACAGAAGTCTTAAGGAACAATTTGGAGTAAGCGATATTCCTGGAAGAATAATGAAACTTGGAGAAGAAAAACTCTTTTTATTTACTGGTGATGCAACAGATGAAGAGATTAAAAAATTGGAGAATATAGTTCCTGTTGAGAGGTTAGGTGTTTATTTTGCTAAGATTATAAATGACGATGTAAAACTTAGTATAGATGGATCTCAGATATTAAAGGAAGAAATTAAGAAAAATATATTTGAATTGGACGAAGATCAAGCAGAAAAATGGATGATGGGGCAAGAACTGAATCTAAAGTCGGGTAAGAAAGGATTTGTTGTTATGAAATACAAAGATAACTTCTTAGGATGCGGGAAAGCTTCAGAAGAAAAGATAAGTAATTTTATTCCAAAAATGAGAAGATTAAAAAATAGAGAAGTTAGGATATAATCATGACAGAAAAGAATTATGGGGGAGCGGCTCCCTTTAGAAAACAGGGAAAAGGATTAAAAGAGATATCTGGAACTAAGTTCATGGAGAAGGAAAAGAAGGCTAAGATTGAATCAGAAGAATCTGATTTTGAAAAACAGAAGATTTTGAAATCAGGAAAAATAGCATCTCAGGTAAGGGAGTTAATAATGCAAATTGTAAAAAAAGATGTTCTTCTTGTTGAGATTGCTGATAAAATTGAAGATAGAATAGTAGAACTTGGAGGTAAACCTGCATTTCCTACTAACTTAAGCATTAATGATATTGCAGCACATTATACTCCTTCATTTGAGGATAAAACAAAAGCTCATGGTTTGCTAAAAATTGATTTTGGAGTTCATATCGATGGTTGGATAGCTGATACTTCAACTTCTATTGACCTTGATAATACTGATGAAAATAAAACGTTGATCAAGGCTGCAGAAGAAGCTTTGGCAAATGCACTTAAAATTGCTAGAAATGGAGTAACTTTCGGTGAAATTGGTAAAGAAATACAGAGAACTATAGAATCTTACAAGGCTTATCCTATAATTAATCTATCTGGACATTCAGTCTCTTATTATGATTTGCATTCCGGTGCGACTATACCTAACTACGATAACGGATCTAAGACCGTTATGGAGGAGGGAACTTACGCAATAGAACCTTTTGCAACTTTTGGAAATGGCAGAGTTTATGATGGAAAACCATCTGGAATATATTCTCTTGTTGATGAGAAAAATGTTAGAAGCCCCATTGCCAGAATGGTTCTTGATTATATAATTAAAGAATATTCTACTTTGCCTTTCTGTTCTAGGTGGATTGTGAAGAAATTTGGACAGAGTGCGTTGTTTGGGCTTAAACAATTGGAAGACAATGGGAACCTAAATCAATTTGATCAACTTATTGAGGTTTCTCATAAAAATGTAGCTCAAGCAGAACATACACTTATTGTTGAGAAAGATAAAATACTCATCACAACAAAGTAGTTTTTATCCGAGGTAGCTTCCGCCAGAAGGAATTGAAACTCTTGCAGATTTTATGAAGTTCTCTTCCATCTTTTTATAGACTTCAAATGTTGATTTTGTTACACTTGGTCTGACTTTGTTTAATGCTTCGTCAAAGTGTTTCTTCTGAACATATTTTGCGTCTGCAGATTCTCTTAATGAAAGCATAGCGGCTTCTCTTGCGAATGCTTCTAAATCTGCACCAGTATATCCCTCTGTCTGTTTTGCGAAGTCTTTCAAAAAGTCATCCCTCTCTTTTTCATTGAGTAATTTCTTACTGTCTCCGAGGGGCATTTTTGTGGTATGAATTTTTAAAATATTTTCTCTTGATTTTTCATTTGGAGCATCCACTAATAGTATTTTGTCAAATCTTCCTGGTCTTAATAATGCAGAGTCCAGCATATCGGGACGATTTGTTGCTCCAATTATGATAACGCTGTTAAGATTTTCTAATCCATCCATTTCTGCAAGCAATTGATTAAGAACCCGTTCTGTTACCTTTGAACCTGCATCCATTCCCCTCTTTCCTGCTAGTGCATCTATTTCATCAAAGAAAATTATACAAGGGGCAACTTGACGAGCTCTTTCAAATATTTTTCTGACTCCTTCTTCAGATTTTCCAACCCACATACTTAATAGAGATGGTCCTTTTACTTGGATGAAGTTTGCTTCTGATTCTGTTGCTACTGCTTTTGCCAATAAAGTTTTACCTGTTCCAGGAGGTCCATATAATAGAATTCCTCTTGATGGACGAATTCCCATTCTTTCAAAACTTTCAGCACGTTTCATAGGCCATTCAACTGCTTCCTTAAGTTCCTGTTTTATGCTTTCCAATCCACCTACGTTTTCCCATTCAACGTTTGGATTTTCAACAAGAACTTCTCTCATAGCGCTTGGTCTAACAACTTTTAAAGCTTCTTTGAAGTCTTCATGTTTAACTATCATTTTCTCTAGAACTTCGGGAGGTATTTCTTCCTCTTTGTCAAGTTTTATTTTTGGAAGGAATTTTCTAAGAACATTCATTGCAGCTTCTTTTGTCAGTGCTTCCAAATCTGCTCCGACAAACCCGTGAGTCACTCCTGCAAGCTCATCAAGATTTACATCTTTTGCCATTGGAACTCCTCTTGTATGAATCTTTAGGATTGATAATCTTCCTTCTTTTCTTGGAGCGTTAAATTCAATTTCCCTGTCAAATCTTCCTGGTCTACGCAATGCAGGATCTATAGAGTTAACTCGGTTCGTAGCTCCTATGACGATGACTTTTCCTCTTGATTTTAAACCATCCATCATAGTAAGTATCTGTGATACTACTCTTCTTTCAACTTCTCCTGTTGTTTCCTCTCTTTTCGGAGCAATTGCATCTATTTCATCTATGAATATAATTGAGGGGGCCGTCTTTTCTGCTTCTTCGAAGATATCTCTGATCTTTTTTTCTGACTCTCCATAAAATTTTGACATTATTTCAGGACCATTTAGTAAAATGAAGTTTGCTTCTGATTCTGTTGCTACTGCTTTTGCCAATAAAGTTTTACCTGTTCCAGGAGGTCCATATAGTAATACTCCTTTCGGAGCTTCTATTCCTAGCTTTCTGAAAAGTTCAGGATGTTTCAGAGGGATTTCTACCATTTCTCTTATCTTTTTTATCTCTTCGCTTAATCCTCCAATATCTTCATAATTTATTTCAGGAATGTTATCTTCTGAAATTTCCACAGCTTTAGAACTTAAGGTTAATTCTGTGTTTTCTGTTATCTTGACTGGCTGGTTTGGAGTTGTTGAAACTACTATAAATCTTATTTGAGTTATTCCCCCACTGAAATTTCCAAATCCCATTTTTCCAAGGATATCATTTAAATCTCCGAATATGTCTCCCATGTCATCTGACATTAGATCTCTTCTTCTCTGAACTCCACCTAAAACAATGACATCTCCTTTAATTACAGGTCTTCCAATTAATCCTCTCTTTAAACCTTCAGGATCGCCTTGAATCATAACACCTTGCTGTGCTGGTGCGATAATTATCTTTTTTGCTTCTTTTACTTCTGCTTTTAATACTGTTACAACATCGCCGATTCCGGTCTTTGCATTCTTTCTCATAATTCCATCTATTCTTATTATGCCCTCTCCAACATCTGCTGGATATGCACGATCCGCAATTGCGATAGTTTCTCTTCCTCCTTTGATTATAATTGGATCTCCTCTTCGGATATCCAATTCTCTCATGATTTCTGAGTCTATTCTTGCGACTCCCTTATATGCATCGTCTTGCAATGCCTCCACAACTTTTAATTGAATATTTTCTTTTTTAGTTGCCATGTTTTATTTGTCCTCCTAACTCTTCAAAATTTAATGAAATTCTCCCTAAATCTTCAAAGCATAATCTCACCATATCATTCATCATTTTTCTTTGGGATTCCATAAAAGATACAATCTCTTTTGGAATTGAGACAGCATAACTATTTCCTACTAATCTCATTTTAACGCTGAACTCTTTATTTCTAAGGCCCATAAACTTATTATATTCTTCTAAATCATGGGGATGGAATATTTTATCATTACATTTTGGGCATACAACTGCCCTTAATAGAAATCCATTCTTTGCTATGCTTACTTTCTTCATTTCTGCATTACATTTGTTACAAAGTATTGTGTTATCGAATACGTCTGCCATTTGTGTATATATATTGATGTATACACATGGTTGGATATATTTATAAATATTTCGGTCTGGGT
>JBAQGX010000002.1:0-69450 GCA_049288015.1 Candidatus Nanoarchaeia archaeon
ACATTACGGATATATTCTCCAAGGAGGTCTAACGCAGGGAATAGGTGCATCGTTGGCGTTTATTGCTAATAACAATGGAGTATTAACTAATGTCATGGAAATGAATGCTACTGGAAATGTAGGAATAGGAACAACAAATCCAAATGCACAATTAGCAATAAATGGGACAACATTAGGACAACAAAGTCTTGCTGTTTATACAGATACAGCTGGAAGGGGAATTCAATTAAGAACAAGTGATTATGTTGGCGGAAGTGTTGGAAGTTCTTTAAGATTGTATATGGGTGCAGGAACAGGAAATACTTTTTCTGCCTTACAAGCTTTCTATGGTGGAGATGCTGCAGGAGATTTATCTAATCTTTCATTAAATCCAAACGGAGGAAATGTGGGAATAGGAACAACAAATCCAAATAGATTATTACAAGTTGCTGATACAACAAGCCGTTCTCCGGGGGGTATTGGTTCATTGGCAGTAGGGAATGGAACAAGCAATCTTGATATTGGTTTCAATCTTGCCTCAAAGTTTGCTTGGATTCAATCTGGAATTGATGGAGTTTCTTTTAATAGTTTAGCTTTAAATCCAGAGGGAAGCAATGTAGGAATAGGAACAACAAGTCCAAGTCAGGCACTTTCAGTCAGCGGAAATGCAACAATAAATGGTGTAATGAATCTTTCAAGTATGGGGGTTTATGCCCCTGCATGCGGAGCAGCTTGGAATGGCTCAATCATCTTTAATAATTCAGGATATTATGCTTGCGGGGTAGCAGGGACATGGACAAAATTCGGATGAAATGGAAAAATATCATTATTTTGGTTTCAATAATCTTTCTTACTTCCCTAACGCTTTCAGACCAATTATCCAGTTCTAATTATAAAACAAATGCAATAATATCTGGAACAGGTTCATCATCTTCTCCGAATTACAATACCGAAGTTGTAATAGATATTGCAACTGGAAGCGCTAATTCAAGTTCTTATAAACAAACTTCTTTTTTATCAATTCCTACCAAAGCAACTACTTCAACACCCGCCCCATCTGGAAGTAGTGGAAGCGGAGTAATAGGATTTGCCCCGATACCATCAACACCACAACAAAGTTTCCAGATAAATACAAATTTCTTACCTATTGAATTGAAAGTTGGTCAAACAGGAAAACAAGGGATACAAATTACGAACAATGGTAAAGCTAATCTAACTGTTGGTATAACTGTTAAAGAATTGCAGCAATTCATCTTCCCCGAACAAACAAGCATAACCTTAAATTCAGGAGACAGTCAGATGATATACTTTGATATTAATGCGTTCAATAATACCGTACCAAATTTATACTTGGGAGAAATCGATTTCTATTCCGGAAGTACTAACCAATCTGTCAATGTTGCGCTGAACATTGTTCCAAAAGAGCCATTATTTGATATAACAACAGCAGTCATAAACAAGATAACTCAGCCTGGAAAGAATGTATCTGCAAAAGTCACTGTCATCAACATGGGTGATGTTGAAAAAGTAGATGTTCAGATATTATCAGAAATAAAAGATTTTAATAATAATACTTACGCATCAAAAATAGATACTTATGCAATAACAAATCAAACAACAAAAGATATTTCTCTCATTTTACCCCAAAACATTTCATATGGTAATTATATATTCTATTCCAAAGTAATTTACGGAAATATAACCGCAAGCAGTTATGATACATTTTCTGTAGCGAAATCATTCTTTGAAAATATTATACCAAGCATCTTGTCATTATCTTCAGAAATAAAGTCAAATCTATTCGCTTATTCTGCCCCTCCAATAATTATTCTCATAATTACTATAATATTCTTTACATCAAAGATAATCGTTCACATAAGAAGAAAGAGAAGAGTCTTAAAGTCTAAATAAAAGCTCCACAATCTTTTTATATGCTATTTCTCTCTTAAAAAAATGAAAGAGCTGAAAGGAGGTAAAAAATGGCTGAAGAAAAATCAAAAGAGCACGAACAGGAGATTAAACACGAATCCAAAACGGTAACTCTAAAAAAGAGTACTTTGGTTGGAATTGGTTTCTTTATAATCGTAGCTTTGCTGGTAGTGAGCATATTCACGGGCGGATTTGGTATTATGAAACCCTCTGGTGATGCTACAAATGCAGGTAACACTGGAAATACAGGAACTGCCGCTACAACAACTGGAGATACAAGCATTTTTGCAAATTCTAATTTGTATCCTTCATTAGGTCCAAGCAATGCGAAAGCAACAGTAGTAGAATTAGCTGATTTCCAATGCATATGGTGTGCACTAGCCTCTGGATTGCCTAGTTGGGCTAGTCCTAGTACTACTGACCAAACATCTCTACAAATGCAAAGTCAATCAGGAGATTTGATAGGATCTGCAGGAAACCTTGAACAGTTAGCTCAAAGTGGAAAAATACAATTTGTATTTGTACCTTTAAGCTTCTTAGGTCAAGAGTCTGTATACGCAGCAGAAGCAGGATTCTGTGCAGCAGATCAAGGTAAATTCTGGCAAATGCATGATGCAATATTCAAGGCAAGTGATGCACCAAGTGAAGATACTGGAAAATACAGTAAAGCAAATCTTACAGTAATTGCACAGGGAATTTCTGGACTTGATATAAACAAGTTCAATAGTTGCTTGAACAATGATACTGACCTCACAGAGGTACAAAAGGTAATGAGTCAAGTACAGCAAGCTGGATTCCAAATTGGAACACCCCAGTTCTTTGTCAATGGAAAAAGTGTTCAACCTTCGTGGGCTGCAATGCAGGCTGCAATAAACGCAGCTTAAATTTATTTTTTTATTTTTTTATTTTTTTATTTTATACTTATCTGAAGAAAATTTATAAAGAATATATTCTCTTAATAGCAAGGATGAAAAAGGGTTTGATAGTATTCATAATTTTTATTGTAGTGGTATTTGTTATTGGGTTTTTTTTCGTAGAAAACATATACCAATTTGGTTCAACAAATTCAACTAATATATCTATTAATCAAGTACAAATAAAAGATTTTACATTCTCTCCATTTCAAATAACAATAAAAGTGGGAGATACAGTCACATGGATAAATCTAGATGCAACGCCCCATACGATAACCTCAGATACAGGAGATGAACTGAAGTCCCCTATATTGGCTAGCGAAAGTACTTATTCTCACACTTTTAAAAATGCAGGAACTTACCCTTATCATGATTCAATAAACACTGTAATAAAAGGAAATGTAATTGTTCGATAGGAATAATAAGTATTTTAAATCCTATTTTTTATAATAACCAATGAAATTGGATTTCAAAGCTAGAAGAATTATTGGATGGTCTTCAATTATACTAATATCTATCATTCCAGTTATTTTGTTTTTTACGCTAGGAAACGGAGTGGATAGATTTGCAAGTCTTTCATCATCTCTTTATGGACTTGGAGAAATATTTGCTCTTATAGGGATAACTTTATTTGCAATAAACTTTGTTTTATCAACTAGATTAAAATTTATCGAAAAAACTTTTGGAGGATTAGACAAAGTATACTTTGTGCATGGAATTACGGGAGGACTAGCACTAATCTTTATCCTTGCTCATCCAATATTTATTGTAGCAAACTTAATTCCAAATAACCTAAAGATAGCTGCAAGTTATTTTATTCCTGGAAGAATTTTATCCTTAGATCTTGGTTTAATTGCAATAATTGGATTCATGTCTCTCATCTTTATAACTTTGTTCACAAAAATAAAATACAATCACTGGAAATACACCCACGAGTTCATGGGAGCAGTATTCATTTTTGCGGTTTTGCATATGTTCTTAGTTAGAAACACTATATCTATAGATTATATATTCAGAGGATATTACGTTTTTGCTTCATTTATAACTGCGATAGGACTTAGTTCATTTATTTACAGCCTAATTATAAGAAAAAAAGTCCTAAAATATGCTACTTATAATATTGAAAATATTAAGATTAACAGCAATATTATAGAGCTATCTTTAGAACCAGAAAGCAAGCAAATAAAATACCAATCCGGTCAATTTGTATTCTTAACATTTCATACTGAAAGGATTTCAAGAGAACCACACCCATTTTCCATTGCATCAAAAACTAATGACCGAATAATAAAGATTATAATAAAAAAATCTGGTGATTTTACAAATACTTTAGATAAGTTAAAACCAGGAGACAAAGTAAAAATAGAGGGGCCTTATGGAAAATTCAACTTCAAGAATTTTGATGGGAAAAAGCAAATCTGGATTGCAGGGGGAATTGGAATAACTCCATTCCTAGGCATGATTGAAGAGCTTGAAGAAAATCAAGATAAAAACGTAACTTTCTTTTATACATTCAAGGAAAATTACATTGTTACCAAGAATCTACTTGAAAAAATGAACAAAATAAAAAACTTAAAATTCATTTCTTGGAACTCAGGAAAAAACGGGCATATTAATGCAATGAAAATAATTGAAAAAATAGATAGTATAAAAGATAAAGAAATATTAATCTGCGGACCCTCAAAGTTTAAGGAAGAAATTATTAAACAATTAAAAAATTTGGGAGTTAAGAAAAATAAAATTCATGAAGAGGTGTTTGACCTAAAGTGAAGTTGAGTAAATTAAGGATAATCATAGGAATTGAGATGTTCCTTTTCATTTTAATAGTCTTAGGAATAATAATTATAAACTAATAAAGACAAGTCCAAAAGTCTTTTAAATGAATCTTATTTATTAATGAAAACAAGAGAAATGGGAGATATAGTAAAGGTTGAAAACCTTACAAAAAAATTTGGTGATTTAATTGCAGTAAATAAGATTTCATTGAATATAAAGCAAGGCGAGATCTTTGGGCTTCTTGGACCAAACGGAGCAGGTAAAAGCACAACTATTTCCATGTTAGCAACAATACTAAGACCAACTTCTGGTGATGCTTTCATTAATAATTTTGAAATAACAAAAAACGAAAATGAAGTGAGACAGTCTATAGGTATTGTATTCCAAGATCCAAGTCTAGACGATCAACTTACAGCATACGAGAATATGAATTTTCATGGGAGATTGTATCATATCCCGAAAAAATTAAGAAAAGAAAGAATAACTCAAATGTTAAACTTAGTAGGATTAGAAAATAGAAGTAATGACTTAATAAAAACATTTTCTGGAGGAATGAGAAGAAGGCTTGAAATTGCACGTGGTTTAATGCACAACCCAAAAGTCTTATTTTTAGATGAACCCACATTAGGACTTGACCCACAAACCAGAAATAGAATTTGGGATTATATAAAGAAGTTAAATAAAGAAAAAGGTGTAACTGTAATTCTTACCACCCACTATATGGATGAAGCAGACAAGCTTTGTGACAACATCGCAATAATCAACAGAGGAAAGATAATCGCAACAGGAAATCCAAAATCCCTTAAAGAAAGCATTGGCGGTGATATGATAACTATAGAATCAACAAAAATTAGCAGACTAAAGCCAAAAATAAAGAAATTTTCTTGGATAAAAAGTATTCAAGAACATGATGGCTCAATTACAATAAATCTAAATGATTCAGAAAAGCATGTAGCAGAAATAGTAAAAATCTCGGATAAAGAAAAAATTCCAATCGATTCAATTTCAATGCATGAACCAAGTCTGGAGGATGTATTTCTTCATTTCACAGGTAAAACAATGCACGAGGAAGAAGCTGATCCAAAAGAGCGTATGCGTTTAAGACATAATGCATGGAGTGGGGCAAGAAGATAAAATGTTAGAAGGAATTTCAACACTTTGGATAAGAAGCCTGATACGTTTTACACGTTCAAAGAGCAGGCTAATTGGAAGCTTCGGACCTCCATTGCTTATTCTACTAATTGCCTTTGGATTGAACTCTGTAGTAAATATAGGAGGCACAGGTTATGTTGGGTTTCTTATTCCGGGGATTGTTGTCATGAGTGTATTATTTGCATCAGTAACTTCCGGTATTCAGATAATATGGGATAAACAATTTGGATTTCTTAAAGAAACTCTTGTGGCTCCAGTCTCAAGGCTCCAAATAATGCTCGGACAAACATTTGGAGGAGCAACTACAGCTTGTATACAAGGAATGTTAATAATGGCCATAGGCTTGATTGTAGAATCTAGGATAACCACACTAACGTTAACCTTAACTGGATTTTTAATAGCATTTTGTTTTATGATTCTAGTAGGTATAGCATTCACTGCCTTGGGAGTTGCAATTGCTTCAAGAATGGAAGATTTCAGCGGATTTGGACTCATAATGAACTTTGTAGTAATGCCTGTCTTTGCATTATCAGGTGCACTGTTTCCATTAACAACCCTTCCATCCTGGATGAAAGTAATTACATATATAGATCCATTAACATATGGCGTACAGGGAGTAAGATATGGACTATCTGGAACATTTAATATAAATCCGCTATTAAGCTTTGTAATTCTAGCTGGATTCGCGATAGTTATGATCTTAATAGGTGCTTATTCTTTCAAGAAAATTAAGTTTAATTAACAAGCTTCTAATCCTTAATCTCTTTTATTCCACCATATCCCTTTTCTTCAAGACGATCCACAAATTCTTTTCCTTCTTCCCTAACTATTTTTCCATCAATCATAACCAAAACTCTATCAGGACTAATATACTCAAGTATCCTCTTATAATGAGTTATAACTAAGATATATTTATCTTTATTTGCAAAACTATTAATGCCCTTTGCAACAGTTCTTAGAGCATCAATATCAAGACCAGAATCGGTTTCATCTAAAATAGCAACTTTAGGATCAAGAATAAGCATTTGCAAGATCTCAGATTTCTTCTTTTCTCCGCCACTAAAGCCTTGATTCAAATATCTCTCAAAGAATTTTTCATCAATATTAAGCAACATTGCCTTTTCTTTTAGTAAATCATGAAACTGCAAAATTGATTTCTTATCTTTGTTAACAGAATTATAAGCAGTTCTCAAAAAGTTTGACAAGCTAACACCAGCTATTTCTTTGGGGTATTGAAAAGACAAAAATATTCCCCTCTTTGCTTTTTCATTTGGACTAAGATTTGTTATATCCTCTCCATCAAGTAATATTTTACCTGAAGTTATTTTATATTTAGGATGCCCCATTAAAGCATAAGAAAGACTAGTCTTACCGCTCCCATTAGGCCCCATAAGAGCATAGACTTTTCCTCTTTCCAATTTCAAATTCAAACCCTTAATGATTTCTTTTTTCTTTCCATCATCATCTACTTCCACATGCAAGTCTCTTACTTCTAAAGTCATTTTAACTTTTTGAGAGCTTCTAGTGGAAAAAGCTCACACCCTACTCTTGTAGAGATTATATTTGTGCCAAGAAACAGATCAACATCCTTCTTACTTAATTTCCTTATCTCCTCTATAGTCATTCCTATTATATTCTCAGCTAATACTTCTGCTGCAATAGTACTAACAAAACAAAGTTTACCATGAAATTTAGCATCCAGAATCTTATTATTTTGCATTTTTACCTCAAAAGTTATTTCATCATCACATGATGGATTAACATGACTAACTTCTTGAGTCTTGTCTGCAAGAACTCCAAAATTTTCCTTTTTCGAATAGAGTTCAATTATTTTGTCTTTGTATAATTCATCCATTTTAACAAACAGAATTCTCCACTTCCAGGTCTATAAGCCTATTTAATTCAATTGCATATTCTAGCGGAAGTTCCCTCACAACCGGTTCTATAAATCCAGCAACAATCATCTTAGTTGCTTCTTCTTCACTTAACCCTCTGGACATCAGATAGAACAACTGATCTTCTCCTATTTTCCCAACTGTAGCTTCATGAGAAACTTCAACATTATTCTCTCCTACTTCCATACTAGGAAACGTCTTAGCCTTGCTTTCATTATCCAGCATCAATCCATCGCATCTTACGCTTGCCTTAGAATTAACACATCCTTTACTTATCTTGACCAATCCCCTATATGAAGTAACTCCTCCATTTTTGCTTATGCTCTTGCTAATAACATTACATCTTGTATTTGAAGCAAGGTGATATACTTTACATCCAGTATCTTGATTTTGACCTCTGCTTCCAAATGCAATTCCTATATAATCTGTTTTGGCATTTTCTCCAACAAGGACGCTACATGGATATAACATTGTTACTTTACTTCCCATATTACCATTAACCCATTCCATTATTGAATTTTCATGAACAATTGCTCTTTTTGTATTAAGATTATAAGTGTTCTTACTCCAATTTTCGATGCTTGAATATCTCACTCTTGCTCCCTTCAAAACATGAATTTCGACACATCCCGCATGAAGCGAATTTTCATCATATTTAGGCGCAGAACATCCTTCAATATAATGAACTTCAGAATCCTCATCTGCTATAATCAAAGTGTGTTCAAACTGTCCTCCTTTTTTTGCATTCATTCTGAAATATGCTTGAAGAGGCATTTCAACTTTAACTCCCTTTGGAACATAAATAAAAGTACCCCCACTCCAAACAGCAGAATGCAAAGCCGTAAACTTATGTAATGAAGGAGAAATACATTCGGTCATGAAATATCTCTGAACCATATCTGGAAACTTCTTTACAGCTTCGTCCATATCAAGAAAAATTACCCCTTTATCTTCAAGACTTTTCTTTAAATTATGGTATATAACTTCAGATTCATACTGAGCTCCAACACCTGCAAGTAATTTCTTCTCAGCTTCTGGAATTCCCAACTTTTCAAAGGTTCTCTTTATATCTTGAGGAACATCATCCCAACTGTTAGAATTTTTACTAGCATTGGGCTTTAAATAAAAATAGATCTCATCTAAATTCAAGTCAGACAGATCTGGACCCCAATTTGGAATCGGTTTTTTATTAAAGATTTCAAAACCCTTAAGCCTCTTTTGGAGCATCCAATCTGGCTCGTTCTTATCTTTAGATATTTGTCTTACAACTTCTTCACTCAGTCCAGGAGAAGTCCTAAATTTGATATCTTCTTTATTATAATGATCAAACAATTCTCTATTTATTTCAAAATTTTGCTCTTGTTCCATAAAATTAACTATAGTTAATATTTTTAAGTGTTGTGGTCTGTAAAAAGCCTTAAATATGAACAAAGATTCAAAACAAAATGAATAAAACAATGCCCCAAGAAATGGAAGTGTGGTATCTGATACCTGCACTGAGAAGAGAACTTGCAAAGATATTTATCAATGAATATAATTTAAAACAAAAAGAAGTTGCAGAATATCTTGGAATGACAGAGGCAGCAATTTCACAATATTTAAAATCAAAAAGGGGAAATGAGATAAAATTTTCAAAAGACGCAATGTCTGAGATAAAAAAATCTGCAAAAGAGATAATTGACAAAAAAGGAGATTCAATGAAAGAAATTTACAATTTATGCATGTCTCTGAGAAAATCAAAAGCAATGTGCGATTTCCATAGGAATCATGACAAAAAAATCTCAAAAAACTGCGATGTTTGCCTTAGAAATTAATCATCTAACTTTTTCTTTTCTAGAATTAATTCATTATTTTTAGTATCTCTTATACAAAACTTTTCTATAACGGCATTAACATCATCTAGCATCATATTTATAGTATCATCATCCATACCATGAACTCTGGCACCCATTTCCAAAGTATCTGCTCCAGAAAAACTACACCCTACACAATGTAAACCATAACCCATTAACACTAAAGCAACCTCGGGATACCTTGCAATTATATCTATCAAGAACATTTCTTTAGTAACAAACTTCCGTTTCTTTTCCATATCAAATAAGTTAACAATAGTTATTTAATAAAATAACATTTTTATATATTTAAAAGTTTTACCTATCATAAAGAAAAAGGTGCAAAATGAATATTATCATAACAAAGAATAAAAAAGAAGCTGTTGAGAAAACAGCGGAAATTATATCTGAATTAATTAATAAAAAACCGAATGCTATTTTACAGCTTGCAACAGGGTTAACAATGGTTCCTCTTTATTCTGAACTAGTCAAATTATATAAAAAAGGTAAAATAGATTTTTCAAAAGTTAGCACATTTAACTTAGACGAATACGCAGGATTGAACTTTAATGATAAAGAAAGTTATCATTACTATATGAATAAATATTTGTTTGATAAAGTGAATATACAAAAATGTAACACCCATTTTCCATCATCAAATAAAAAAGATTATGAAGATGAAATGAATAAAAAGGGAGGGGTTGATCTTACAATCTTAGGAATTGGGGTAAATGGGCATATAGCATTTAATGAACCAGGATCATCTTTCAATAGTACAACAAGAGAAGTTAAATTATCAGAAACAACATTAGAAGCAAATTCAAAGCTTTTTCCAACAATAAAGAAGGTTCCAAGAGAAGCTTATACTGTAGGATTAAAAACAATAATGAAATCAAAAAAAATAGTTTTACTTGCATTTGGGTCAAAAAAATCAGAGGCTATTACAAAGTCACTAAAGGGGCCTATAACAAGGAAAGTTCCTGCATCAGTATTAAGAGAACATAAAAACGCGACTTTTATAATTGATAAGAACGCTTCTAAAGGATTATAATAAACCTTAAATAGGAAATTTCAGGAAGATAGATATGGAAAAGAGCGAAGCACTGATTGTCGTTGCACATCCGGACGATGAAACAATATGGATGGGTGGCATGATTTTAAGAAACAAGAACTGGAAATGGACAATCTTATCTTTGTGCAGGGCAAACGACCTAGATAGGAGACCAAAGTTCGAGAAAGTATGCAAGCTATATAATGCATCTGGATTAATTTGTGATTTGGATGATGAAAAGTTAGGACCTATTGAAATTAGTGAAATCACAGAATTAATAAAAAAAATGTTACCCAAGAGAAATTATGATCTTATTTTTACCCATGGACAAAACGGAGAATATGGACACATAAGGCATATTGAAACTCACGATGCAGTAAATAAAATGATAGATAAAAAGCAATTAAATGCAGATAAAGTCTATTTTTTTAATTACGAAAAAGGTGAAAATGTTCCATCACCTGACTTAAGAGTCCCAAAACCAATTAAAAGATCTGACCGAATTCTAAACTTAAATAATAAAGAAATGGAATTAAAGAGAAAAATTATAAGAAGCATATATGGATATCCTGATGAAAAAGGGTTTGAATTGTTAAGTTGCAATAAAATTGAAAGCTTTACATTAAGATGAAAATTTTAGTTTTATATCCATATCCCTTAGATCAAAGTGGATTAAGTATACAGGGACACGACCTTGTCAAAGGGCTTAAAGAGTTAGGAGTAGAAGTAATGCCTTGTGATAGAGATAACAATCTTCAAAAATTATACGCTTATAAAACTTTTAACCCAGATGTTGTAATAGGAGTTGGTTTTTGGGGGGAAACACCTGAAGTTATAATTAGCCCAATGAATCACGGATTAAAACCAGTACCTTGGTTTAATGCAGATGGATGGGTTGCAAATTATCACAGTATACTAAATAGTCTTCCATTAATTGTAGCAAATAGTAATTGGGTGAGAGACACTTACATGAGAGATGGCGTAAGGGGAGATAATATTCATGTTTGCCATATTGGCTATGATCCAAAGATTTTTTATCCAGTTCCAGAAAATAATGAAAACAGAAAAAAACTTAGGCAGATGCTAGGAATAGGAGATGATGAAATGATGATCCTTACTGCAGGAGGAGATGTAACAAGCAAAGGAGCTCAAGAAATGTTAAAAGCAATCGCAAAAATAAAAGATAAATTTCCGAATTGGAAATATGTCCTAAAAGTCAATGATGGTTTCTCTTCAGAAGATCACGGGAGAGAAGAAGATAAGATCATAGATGAACTTGGATTAGAAAAACATAGAATAATTTATCTCAATGGAGATTATTCATCTGAATTCATGGCGGACTTAATAAGAGCTTGTGACATTTATGCGGCCCCTTCTAGAATTGAAGGATTTGGTATGATTCAAGTTGAAGCTATGGCCTGTGGAAAGCCAGTAATATCAATAAATGTTGGAGGTCCAAAAGATACAGTTGTACATGGAAAAACGGGATTTCTCGCAGAACCAGAAAAGGAGATTAAATTAGGAAGTGAATGGGCCTATGATTGGATGGGTTTTGAAGAAAATCATAAAATAATTTTTGATAAGCCAAAAACTTTTGCATACCGTGCAAACGTGGACCAACTTGCAGAATACACCTTAAAATTATTAACGGACAATAAATTAAGAGAAGAAATGGGAAAGAACGCAGCAGAACACACTTTAAACAATTTCCATTACAAATTGACTTCACAAAGAATGTTAGACTTGATTAACAAGTATGTGCTAAATAAAAACTAAACCTTTTCAAGAGAATCCAAAATATCTTGCAATGAAATTTTCTTCACACTAACTACAGTATCTGCTCCCCCTGAAAAAACAAGTAGCTTATCTTTATCAGTAATATCTTGGATTAATCCCGTAGGAAACAAGACATCATTAACAAAACCTTCCTTCTCGTATTTCTTTGTTGGAGCCAATATAGGCGCAGGAGCCTTTGCAATAAGCTTTCGTGGATTTTTTAAATCAAAAAGAGCCGCTCCAATTTCATAACTAAAAGGAACATGATCTTGATTAAATCTCTTCCTAAACGGACGGGTCCTATAATTTATAACACCATGGTAAAGTAAAAGCCAACCATTTTCTGTTTTTATAGGGGGAGGACCTGCACCAACTCGTTCATAATCCCATTTACCTTTTCTAGACAATCTAAGAGGTTTATTCCTTCCCCATCCAACTAGATCCTTTGAAACTGAGATCCAAATGTGGGGAGGAGTAAATTCAAATCCTCCTTCTGGACGATTAAAAATATAATAATAATCTTTAATTTTTTCTGGAAAAAGAACAACATCCTTATTTTGTTCTGAAAATATTGTTCCAATTCTATCCCATTTAACGCAGTCTTTCGATGTAGCAAGAGAAGTAGAAATATTTCCTTGCCTTGAAAGAGAAACATATGTCATAGCATACTTATCATTAATCTTTGCGATTCTTGGATCCTCAACCCCCAACTCTCCGTTTGTAGTCAACCCTGTAAAAGAAGGCTTTTTATCAATAGACTTGACTTTAAAACCAGTCTTATCAAGAATAACTTTTCTAAAATGAGAAATAAACATTAGTCTCTTTGTTTCATCCTTAAAAACAATATCACTATCTGATTTCGATTGCACTTCTTCTTTCTTAAATTTATCAAAATGTATCTTACATGTCTTTTCACCAACACAACGAGGAACATAATAGTGCTCCTTATCTTCACTAGCTTCTGCTTTCAATTTTTCAGCAACACGAACATACAAAACAATATTACCATTTGGAAGTCTCGCAGCAGCAGGATTAAAAGTTCCTATAACTGAAAATTTACTTGAAGTAGGCTTTATATCACTGGGACTAATAAGAAGAGCCTCTTTTTTCACCGGAATCATTTTATATTAATCTTAATATTACTTAAAAATTTATGTAATTAAAATTTTTCTATTTTTTAAAGATTCATAAGCAACAACGTACATAGCAGCATTCCACCCCTGATAACTTTCAACCTGTGCCTCAGTTTTTCCTACTTCTCCAGTTTTACCATTTAACCATTCTGCAAAATTCCCATTGTTCTTCATGTTTGCTTCTGCAAGTTTATTCAATTGAACCTCAGCTTCTTTGAATTTTTTCAATTTAATTAGCGCTAAAATATAAAAACCTCCTACAAAAGTCCAAATTCCTCCGTTCAGATAATGATTAGGAACACCTGCTTCACAATCAAGAAAATAATCTTGCCAATCTTTACCTCCAGGAGCAATTGTAGGATAAATTGATCTTATTGGATAAGGCTCCGCAATTTTCTGCATTTTTATATAATTTATAATCTTTTCAGATTTATCTTTGTCTGCAAGTCCAAAAATTATTGCAAGTAAATTTCCTAGTGAATCAAACCATTCTCCTTTTTCCTGATATTTATTGTGATTTTTCCACCTCCAAGGGAGATAAAACTTCCCATTCCACAACCCAAGATCTTTACTATTATTTACAACATCTTTTAATTTCTCAGATTCCTTGTTCTTTCCAGAAAGTTTCAAAGCATGATAATAAAGCGCTTGTGTATTAATTGTATGACCATATCTATGAGGAAATGCATCCTGCCAATCCGTTGTTGGTAGTTGTTCTGGCATTCCATCTTCTCCTGTATCCAAACAAGATAACCAATAAAGAATTTTATCCATATTCTTTCTATAACTATTAAATAAAGAATTGTCTTTGTATCTTAATTTATAATTATAATTAGCTATTAGAAACCACAAAGAAGAATCAAGAGACATATAATCTACATGATGCTTTCTCGTATTAACAAACTTATCAACAGCATTGGGAATCTGACCTTTTTCAGATTGATTTTCAGCAAGAGTAACAATTGATCTTTTTATTGTCTCTTTCAAATTTTTATCATCAATAAGAGAAGCACCAAGAGACATGATCATAGAGTCCCTTCCAAACACCATATCGTAACCGGGAAAAGCTGCAAAGAACCCATTAGGGGTCGAGCATTTATTCAAAATCCAAATCGCTTTTTCATAAGCCTCTTTTATCAATTCCATTTTCTCACTATAAATCCATCAAGAAAAGTCTTGCCATCAAATAAGAAATTGTAGATTCAGCTCCCTGATTGAGATTAATTGCCCCTTCACCGAGACCATCAAAACAGCCGCCTGTAGAAGGATCATAAATAACTTGATTTAAAGTATTTTTTCCCACAAACCACTGAAATGCACGCAATGCAAATTTCTTATATTTCTCATCTCTTGCAACTTTATAAGCAAGAATAAGGGCTTGTATCATATAAGAAGCCTCTATTGGTTGCTGATCATAATCTGCCTTTTCTCCATTCTGAGGATACCATCCTCTTTGCCCAACCGGAACAAAAATCTCCTCTCTGAATGTTTTGGACAAAAGGAAGTCCAAAGACTCTAACCCATAATCAAGATACTCTCTCTTACCTGTAGATAGATAAGCATACAACAATGCCTCAGGAAGCTTGCTATTAGCATAAGTCATGGAAGATTCAAACCATCTCCACTCGGGATTAGAAGCAGATTTATAGAGAGAGACTAAGTAATCTGCAATTTTTGCAATTTGCCTCTTGATTTTAAAAGAATTCGCAATTCGATTATAAAAGTATAATCCTTCAATAATAAAAGAAAGAGATCTTGGAGACCTGATCTCATTAGAAGCGTCTATAGCTTTCACTATTATTCTTTCAGCTTCCCTCTTAAAATCATCTGGAACATGCGGAGACGAGATTAAATAACCTAAAGCCCAAATCGCTCTTCCATGTGCATCTTCACTCCACTTTTCATTACTAAGTTCCTTATTTTTATTAACAAAATTGTAAAGTTTCCCGTCTTCTTTTTGAACATATTTAATGTAACTAAGATAAGTCCTAATCAAATCTAGTTGCTTAAATTCTCTGAACTCTTCATAATGTTTTGTGCAAACTAAAATCGCTCTTGCATTATCATCTAGAGTATACCCTGAATCAATATCTGGATTTGTCTGAACTGCGAACTGTATAACTCCAAAATTATCAGTCAGTTTTATCAAATGGGAAGTGTCAATTTCAGGCAAGAATTCCAATTCCTTTTCTTTCAGATCTGTATATTTATTGAAAACATCACAATAATGCATCGCAACGTTTGGCCAAGTCATAGATCTTGTATAATAATAGGAGTTTTTCTCCATCTGCTTTCTTAAATCTGTATTTTCAAGAAGATTGAGAATTGCCCTCTCGAAAGATTTTGGTTTTCCAAATCCTACCAAACAGCCCCTCTCATCATTTATAGCATCTTTTGCATGCAAAAATGCCGTAGATATAACTGCTCGACCACAGCCCATTGCATAAGACAAAGTTCCAGAGGTAATCTGATTTGGATTCATTCCCGAGGATATATAGATATCAGTTGCCTTAAGATATTGAATTATTTCATCTAAAGTAAGATATTTATTGTAAAATTTCACATGATTTTCTAGCTTCAACTTTTTAATTCTTCTTACCAATAAATTTCTATAATTTTCTCCTTTTTCCTTTCTTACAATTGGGTGAGTCTCTCCAACAATCAAATAAACTAGATTGGGAAACTTCTTTACAACATTTGGAAGAGACTCAATAACATATTCATATCCTTTATTTGCGCTAAGCATACCAAAAGAAGATAAAATTATTTTACCTTCATATCCAAGTCTTGCTTTTTCATCCGTCTGTTCTTCAAAAGAGACCTTTGGAATTCCATGAGGAATTAAATTAATAGGGGTATTAATATGATAAACATTTCTAAGAATCTCAACTCCCTTATTAGTCATAACCACAATCTCCTGAACCTTTTCGGCAATAGACTTTACAACCTTTCTCAATTGAGGATCAGGATTTGGTAGAACTGAATGAAATGTAATTACTACAGGTTTATCCACAACTTCCAAAAATGCAAGAAGATAATCTCCCCACGATCCTCTGAATATCCCAAACTCATGCTGTATATTGACAAGCTTAATCCTAGGAGATTCATTTATCTGCTTAGCAACTTCAATATAACCATTTAGATCTGTATCACTTATTTCATAGACAACTTCAGGAGGATAATTATAAATATTAACTCCATTGCTATTTAGTGCAACAATACCTGCCTTAGTATTTTTTGGCAATCTCTGATTAATAGAAGTAACTAAATCTCTCGTAAAAGTAGCAATCCCACACTCCCTTGGAGGGTAAGTAGATAGGAAAACTATGTCTAAATCATTAAAACTTCGTCTCATGATCTCCTCTTTGTATTAAATAATAATCTAAAGCTTTTAAAGATTGCGCTAGAAAAAGATTAAATCAATTTCAAAAAGTTTTTCTCCACTTGTTTCCAATTAATAACATTAAAAAAATTGTCTATATACTCATCTCTCTTATTTTGATACTTGAGATAGTATGCATGTTCCCATATGTCAATTAACAAAAGTGGAATCCTTCCGTTGGTAAGAGGATTATCTTGATTTGAAGTGCCTACAATTTCAAGTTTCTTATTTGTTGGATTAAAAACCAACCATGCCCATCCGCTGCCAAATTGTCCAAGAGCCGCTTTCTTAAATTGCTCCTTGAATAAATCTAGACTTCCAAAATTCTTTTTTATAGCAGTTAAAATTTCTCCACTTGGCTTAACATCTTTTTTTAAGATAGTCCAAAACAGACTATGATTCAGATGACCTCCACCATTATTCTTTACTATTGTCCTTATTTCCTCTGAAATAGAACTCAAATTCTTTATCAAATCCTCTATAGGTTTATCTTGCAATTCCTCATGTCCAACAAGAGCATCATTCAATTTTTTAACATAAGTAGCATGATGAGCATCGTGATGAATCTTCATAGTTTTTTCATCAATGTATGGCTCTAACGAATTATAATCGTAATCCAATGGAGGTAATACATAAACCATACTTAACAATAGTAAATTGTTTTTAAAAATCTTATGGAATTAACTCAAAGTTCAAATTCATTAATAAAGTCAATTATGGAATGATACCTTTCAAGAAATTTGAAACCTTTTTCTGTGAGAGAAATTGCTCTTTCATGATTTTCTTTTATAAAACCTTTAGAAATCAATTCATTATAATATTCTTTAAATCTAATCGAAGACATTTTAGATTTCCTCAGTAAAATAGTTGGTCTTATTTGATTTCTATTTTCTTGAATCATTTTTAAGGTGTCTCTAAGGATTTCAAGTCTTTCTCTCTTCATTTAATCACCCGATTTTTTGAGAACTTTATATAAAATAACCAGGAAAATACAAAGAGAAGTAAGATAGATAAACAATTTTAATGAATCAAAGAATACAGGGACAAATATATTCAGAACATTAAGAACCCAAAAAATTAAAAGAAGGATATATGCAAAGTAAAAACTATTTCTCTTGGACTTATCTTGCCTTCGTGAAGCAAAATAAATTACAAAGGTAGCATAAATAAGTAAAATTATATTCAAGCCAATGTAAAATATCTGATTCCTAAATATAACACTAACAAGAGCAATTATTATTGAAATGATATGGAACAAATATAATATCATCGACTTTGATTTTAGCTTCTTCCACGAAATACTATATATAAGATAAAATATAGAAATTGAACTAAGATACATAAAAATAAAAACCGCAAAGTATCCAACCGCAATCGGAGAAATTTCAAAAATCTCATTTGTATTAAAAGATATAACCACAAATTCAATCAGAAATCTAAAAAAATATGCTATTGCAAAAAGCAGAAATGCTTGTCTAAAATATTTTATTCCCTTGTATGAACTTAATTCATAAATTTTCTTAGTTCCAAAATAGATCATAAGGCTACAAACAATTATAACAAAAGAATAAATAATTTCTGCTCCAATTCCAAGAGTTATATTGGGAGGTGGTATTATCATCTTATTATTATAGATGAAAACATTATTAGAATATTTAAATATTTACAACTAGATGGACTTTGAGTCCACTTTGTTTAAAAGTAAAAATAATTTTAATAAACTATGCCAAAAGGAAAGAAGATCTCAAAGAAAATGGTAATTGCTATTGCAATAGTGGGAGTAGTAATCCTCATTGGATCTTCTTTTGGAATATATTTGTATCTTCATGACATTAGTCATAGATCTTCTTATTATGGAAGCCGAGGGAATTTTAGGGGAAACTTCACTTTTAACAATGAAACATTAAGTCAAACTTCAGAATTTTTTAATAACAATTCGGACATTCAAACGCTACAATCTTACTGTCAAGGAAACATGATTTATTGTAGATACTATTGTACTAGAACAGATCCTCAAAATAGTTTATGTAATCAGTTACAATTTCCAACACGTCCAATGAACGGATCGTTCGGACCCATGATGAATTACTCCCCAAATGGAGGGCAACAATGAACCCCATAATAAGAATAGAAGATGTATGGAAAAGATATGATATGGGAAAAGCAGGAGGACTAACCGTTCTAAAAGAGATAAGTCTCTCAGTGAATAAAGGAGAATTCGTTGCTATAACTGGACCAAGCGGTTCAGGAAAATCTACAATGGTAAATATGATTGGAGCCCTAGACAAACCCTCATGGGGTTCTATCTACTTAGATGAAAAAAATATTGCTAACATGAGTGAATCTTCGTTGGCATTTTTGCGTGGAAAAACAATTGGATTTGTCTTCCAACAGTTTAACCTTATACAAGATTTAACGGCATTGCAAAATGTGATGCTTCCAATGGAAATTATTGATATTCCAGAACATATAGCTCGTCCTAAAGCAATTGAAATCTTATCGAAGTTAGGATTAGGAGACAGACTTCACCATAAACCTTCAGAACTATCTGGAGGGCAGCAGCAAAGAGTTGCAATTGCTAGAGCGCTAGCAAACGATCCAGAAGTTATTCTTGCAGATGAACCAACCGGAAATTTAGATAGTAAGATAGGGCAGTTTGTTATGGATTTTCTGGAAGAACTAAACAAAAAAGAAGGAAAGACAGTAGTAATTGTAACACACGACTTAAACCTTGTAGATTACGCAAAGAGAGTAATTTATATAAAAGATGGTAGGATTGAAAGAGAGTCAAATAATAAAGGGAGAATGAAGAAATGAAAAAAGTATTGTTAGTATCTGTTTTATTATCCTTTGTTTTATTGTCTTTAGTTTCTGCACAACCCTCAATGCAAACTAATTATAATAATAATCCTTCCTCCGGACAACAAGGAATTGTTGTTACGGAGTTAAATTATCAGCCATATCCAGTAAATCCCGGAGAATACTTTGATTTATGGATTCAAGCGCAATATATTGGAGCCGGCCTTGCACCTAACGCAACATTTACATTAAATCCTACATTTCCATTTTCACTAGACTCAAATCAAAACGCAACATATAGTTTTTATCAGCTAGGTTCAACTCCCGTTTTACTACATTACTTAGTCAGGGTTGATCCCAATGCAGTACAGGGAGAGAATCAGTTACAACTAGAATACAGTCCAAGCGAAAATAGCAATTACCTCGTACAAACATTTAACATACAAGTAGCAGATTCTCAAACCAACTTTGATTCAGTAATACAAGATTCAACTTCAACTGCAACTTCTATTGGAATCGCAAACATAGGAGAAAATACAGCTAACTCTTTAATTGTAAGAATCCCGAGCCAACAAGATTTTAGAGTTGTTGGAACGAATGGACAGATCGTCGGAAATTTAAATTCGGGAGATTATACAATTGCTACTTTTGATATAGTTCCTATGATTACAAGGGGAAACACAACAATTAGGAATAATAATGAAACTCTTCAAGTAGAATTAGACTATACTGATGCTATAGGTGTAAGAAGAACTGTAATGGAATATATTCCATTTAGTATGACTTCGACTTATTTATCAAACTTAACATCTGGAAGTTTACCAACAGGGTCAGTATTTGGGAATGGATCCACTTATAGAAGAAGCAGTACAAGCATTTTCGGTAATGCCTGGTTTTGGATTGTCGTCTCAGCAGTTATTGTTATAGCAGGAGTATTTATGTTAACAAAATTCAAAAAAAAGAAACAAAACAAAAAAGATTTAGACCATTCAAAAAAAATTTTAGACGGTCTCAAGACAAAAGATCAAGATAGGAAGGATTCTAAAGAACCAGATTGGGTAGTGTCAGAGCGTACCAAAAAGAAATAATAAGATGAGACTTAGAAAAGCTCTTGAACTTGCGTGGAATACTTTAATTCATAGCAAACTAAGAAGTTGGTTAACAATAATTGGAATTGTAATAGGAATTGCCGCAGTTGTAACAATAATCTCAGTAAGTCAAGGAGCAGAAATGAGTATAAGAAGCCAATTGAACGGGCTTGGAACAAATATAATAACTATCTCACCAGGTGCCGAAAGAGCCACTGGAGTTGGAGCCCAATTTAGAGTGGGTGGAGGAAGCAGCAGTGGAGGTTCTACCACAAAGGGTAATGAAATAACTCAAGCTACAAAAAATTTGACTAATAGTGATGTTTCAATACTGAAAACAGTTCCGAATGTAGAGTACATCATGGGAACATATTCAGGAAGAGCGCAAGTAACTTATCTTGGAGCAAACGCAAGCGCAAATATTGAAGGAATTAATACACAATTGTGGCCTTACTTTATAGCTGGAGTAAATTTGGCAGAAGGTAGATATCTCACGCAAAGTGATTCTTATTCTGTTGTAGTTGGGTCGAATATTGCAAACTCAATATTTTCTGGATTGTCTGTCAACCAAAATATTCTTATTAATGGAACAATGTTTGATGTTGTAGGAATATTAAATCAGAGTGGAAGTCAAGACGATTCCGAAATATTTATGCCAATAACTTCAGCTAGACAAGTTTTGGGAGACGTTGGAGGAATCAACTTCGGATCAATTTTGGTAGAAGTTTCAAACACAAGCCAAACAAATCAAACAATTACGGACATTACGAATACTTTAATGCTAGAAAGGGGGATCTTACAACAAAAAAACATTGATTTCTCTGTCAGCTCACCACTTAGTTTCCAACAAACCATTTCATCTGCATTGAGTTCTCTTTCACTATTTCTCGAAGCAATAGCAGCAATATCTCTTCTCGTAGGAGCAATTGGAATATCAAATACAATGTTTACTTCAGTACTAGAAAAAACAAAAGAAATTGGAGTAATGAAATCAATAGGTGCAAAAAATAGAGATATTCTTATGATATTTTTATTCAAGGCAGGAATGCTTGGCTTAATCGGAGGAATTGGGGGAGTAATGTTAGGTGTTGTAGCATCGTTATTCATAGGACAAGCAGGAGGATTATCAATAGGGATAGTAAGAGGAACTTTAACTTCTTACATAAATCCTTGGTTGCTCATAGGAACTTTTTTTATCTCTATGCTAATTGGAATGATTGCAGGAGCAATACCTGCCTACAGAGCATCAAAACTAAACCCTATTGAAGCATTAAGATATGAATAATCTTGATAATACAATTTTTAAATAAAAGAATTTTAATCCATTTATGGATGAAATAATCAAGCTTAATGATGTTTGGAAAATATATAATGAAGGCAAAGAAAATGAAGTAATCGCTCTCAAAGACATCAATATCCACATAAAAAAGGGGGATTTCATTGCAGTAATGGGTCCAAGTGGATCTGGAAAGAGTACTGGGATGAATCTTATTGGAAGTCTAGACTTTCCAACAAGAGGAAATATCTTCTTAGATAAACACAATATCTCACACTTAAGCGAATCGGATTTGGCACAAGTAAGAGGGAGAAGAATAGGGTTTATATTCCAACAATTTAATTTAATACCAAATCTTACAGCGAAAGAAAATGTAATCTTGCCTATGATATTCCAAGATAAAGATGAAATTGAGAGGGAGAAAAAAGCAATTGAATTATTAAAACTAGTAGAGTTAGAAAATAGAATGGATCACTATCCTTCAGAACTATCTGGAGGGCAGCAGCAAAGAGTTGCAATTGCTAGAGCGCTAGCAAACGATCCAGAAGTTATTCTTGCAGATGAACCAACCGGAAATTTAGATACTCATACAGGAGATATTGTAATGAAGTTTCTCAATGAACTAAATGATAAAGGTAAAACAATAATAATTGTAACACACAGCCCAGATATTGCAATGAAGCATTCAAGAAAAATTTATTGGTTAAAGGATGGGGAAATTGAAAAAGTAACAGAAAAAATAAAAGGTACTTGGAAGATTTTGAAGAGAGTGCCTTCTAAATAATAAGAAAAATATAAAATGATCAGAGACTATTTTGTTCTTGCATTCAAGAATCTAAAAAAAAGAGGTATAAGAAGTTGGCTCACACTTTTAGGAATATTCATCGGGGTTGCAGCCGTTGTATCTTTAATATCGTTAGGAAGTGGACTTAAAGCTGCAGTAAATTCAGAATTTAACATAGGTTCAACAGAAGTTATAACCGTACAAGCAGGAGGCATTACTGTGGGTCCTCCAGGAAGTGGTGCTGTAAAATCTTTAACCCAAGACGATGCATTAGCAATTGGAAAAATAAGTTCGGTTCAAGCATCTATCCCCAGAGAGATACGGGAAGTAGAAATGAAATATAATCAGAAAGACACCTTCACTTATGCAGCAACTATTCCAGACAATACACAACAAGATAATTACATGTATCAAATTACAGGTATAAAGACAAGCTCAGGAAAATTAATTCATCAAGGAGACAGGGGAGTTATTGTAATTGGAAACTATTTAGCAGACGGAACAAAAAATGGATTTGGGAGAGATATAAAAATTGGAGATAATGTAGAAATTAACGGGCAAAACTTTGTAGTCCAAGGTATATTGGCTGACCAAGGAAGCTTCATAATAGATGATGCAATTCTCATAAACGAAAAAGACTTACAAAATCTCTTGGGATATGGAAATCAGGTAGATATAATTGAAGTAAAAGTTCCAAACGAAAATCTGATAAACCAAACTCAGAATTCAATTGAAAATTTAATGAGACAAAGAAGAAACGATAAAGTAGGTCAAGAAGATTTTCAAGTTACAACCCCTCAGGCATCCCTTAATTCTGTAAATCAAGTATTATCAGGAATACAAATATTCATTATAATAATTGCTTCAATATCAATAATGGTCGGAGCAATTGGAATAACAAATACTATGATGACTGCAGTTTTGGAAAGGAAAAAAGAGATTGGAATCATGAAATCAATCGGAGCAAGAAATGAACATATATTTTATCAATTCTTTATTGAAGCTGGACTCCTTGGATTGGTAGGAGGAATTATTGGAATTTTAATTGGAGCAGCAACAGGATATATTGGTACAGCAGCCCTAAATAGTTTTATAGGTTCGTCAGCACAACCAGTCGTTAGCTTGCCACTAATTCTTTTTGCAATACTTGGCAGCTTCCTTATAGGTTCAACAGCAGGGTTGATTCCAGCAATGAGAGCTGCTAGAGAAAATCCAGTGGAGGATATTAGAGGATGATAAGCAAAGAAATTGTTAAGTACTCTTTTGAAAATCTCAAGAAAAGAAAATCAAGAAGTTTACTTACAATAATATCAATACTGGTCGGAATAGCTACTATTTTTATTTTTATAAGCTTTGGACTAGGATTATATGGCTATATAAATGGTTTTGTTACAGGAACCGCTGCAAACAAAATAATAATAGAGCCAAAAGGCAGCGTTGGCGGACTTGACACTGCCTTTGCTCTAACAAGCAAAGACTTAACTGCAGTAGAAAGAACACCCGGAGTTTATGAAGCAACGGGCCTCTATAAACAAGTATCACAAGTTGAATACAAAAACAGTCTAAAATATGTTCCCATTGTAGGATATGATCCCTCAAATCCTATATTAACCCAAACAGACGGAGCAACAATATATGAAGGAAGAGAGTTACAAAAAGGTGAAAAAGGAGATGTAGTCTTAGGATATGATTTTTCTGCCGACAATAGTATATTCAAAAAAGGAGTTAGTATAAACGACGAACTAGAGGTTAATGGTCAAAAAGTAAAAGTTGTAGGATTTTATAATTCACTAGGAAATTCAGGAGATGATTCTCTAATTTATGTAACAGAAGATTTCTTCAAAGACATTTACCCAAATACAACTGGATACAATGAAATAGTTGCTAGTGCTAACCCTACAAATATATCTCAAGTTGTACAAAATGTAGATAAGAGCTTATTAATCTCAAGAAATCTAAAGAAAGGTCAAGAAGACTTCTTTGCTCAGTCTGCTCAGGACTTAATAAATAGCTTCAGCTCAGCACTAAATATTGTAATAGGGTTTATTATACTCATAGCCCTAATTTCTGTTCTGGTATCCGCAATAAATACTTCAAACACTATGATAACTTCTGTAATTGAAAGAAGAAAAGAAATTGGAGTCCTAAAATCAATCGGAGCAAGAAATTCTGAAATACTTAATTTATTTTTATTTGAATCAAGCACTTTAGGATTCATCGCAGGTACTTTAGGAGTAATCTTCGGATTTATTCTAACGCAGATTGCAAAAGTAATATTAATAAAAGTTGGACTTGGTTTCTTACAGCCAAGTTATTCAATCTGGTTATTTGTAGGATGTATACTCTTTGCGACATTAACGGGAGCAGTCTCAGGTGTTGTACCTGCAATAAACGCTTCCAGAATCAGTCCAGTAAAAGCTTTAAGATATGAATAAACTCAGCTTATTCTCTCAACAACTTTTTCTTTTTATTTTTCTTATGCCTTCGATACAAAACATATGCAACAACAAGAAGGATTAATAGAATTACAACATAAACTACCGGAGAATTTGAGCTTGGCTGTGGAAACGCTGTTGGATCAAAATAAACCGTTTCATTTGTACTTCTTCTTACTCCAGTTACATCATTATAAGAAATTATCAAATTTATATTACCTTTATTAGGCAATAGATTAAAATCTGCAGTTGTATAATCGTTTGATGATAAGAGGCCAACAATATACGTATTTGGACCATCTACAGTAACATTCTGCTGACCAGAAGGAATTGTAACTGTAACAGAATTGGCATCATTCTGCGCCGTGTTCAAAATATTAAGAGTTAAATCTTTTGTTGTTGGATTATAGTTTTCCACAAAAATGCTAAAATTGCTTCTTATATCTGAAACTGATAGATTGAACTGTGAAGAAAGAGAATAATTAGAATTACTCATAGCATACGCAAAAGTAAGAGTATCATTGCCCTTAACCGCATTTGGATCAACTCTAACCATATAAGGTATTGTAAGGAAAGAATTATAATTTGTCGCATAAACCCCCCCAACTGCACTATAATAGGAACTAACACCGGGGTCAAATGAGATTGGATAATTTGGAACTAATTGAAATGTAACATTACCGCAAGTAGGATCTCCCATTCCAGAGACTTGAAAGACCAACTTTACATAATCTCCTGGAGAGACAGGATAAGGATCTTGATTTATCAATGTTGGAGTCAAAGTACAAGAGCTAACATAAGCTAATGATAAGAACAGCACTAAAGAAGTTAAGATTATAATATTCTTTTTCATTATGTAGAAAATATTCTCCTGTTTTAAAATCTTTCTGAAACAGCGGATCACGGAATAAGATAATATTATAAAACTTATTTTATTAGTTTTTTTATGCCCAGATGGCACAATGGTAATGCGTCGGTCTCGAAAACCGATTTCCTCTTGGATTTCCCAGTTCGATTCTGGGTCTGGGCGTTTTCTTAAAAAATTAGATTATCTGAAACTAATTAAGCAAGATTTAAATAAAATAACTTAATTGTATGCAAATGGAAGTGTATGACTTTTTAATTTTAGGTGCAGGGGGAACCGGTCTTGCAGCCTCAATGTACGCTGCAAGATTGGGATTAAAAACTCTTATTTTAGGAGCAAGCAATGGCTCAGAATTACCTATTGGAGGGGTTATAACAACTACCGACTTGGTTGAAAACTACCCTGGATTTGCAAATATATCTGGTTTTGAACTTGCAAAAAAAATAGAAGAGCAAGCTAAAAGTTATAAACTAATCACAATAAGAGAAGAAAAAGCGTTAAACGTGGAAAAGAAAAAGAATATTTTTTATGTAAAAACAAACAAAAGTGAATATCAATCAAAAACGATTTTGTTTGCAACTGGAACCAAATGGAGAAAACTTGACGTGCCAGGATCAATTAAATTTGAGAATCGAGGAGTATATTACTGTGCCCTATGTGATGGTCCACTATTTAGAGATAAAATTGTTGCAATAATTGGAGGAAGTGATTCTGCAATAAAAGATTCATTTATACTTTCAAAGTATGCAAAGAAAGTTTATGTAATTGCAAGAAATGAAATTAGTGCAGAACCAGTAAGTATTGAAAGAATGAAAAATGACAAAAAGATTGAAATGATAACAAAAACAAGTATAAAAGAGATTAAAGGTGATCAGTCTGTAAAAAGTATAATCTTGAACAGTCCATATAAAGGAAAGAATGAAATAAAACTTGATGGTTTATTTGTGGCAATAGGGCATATTCCTATTTCGGATTTAGCAGAAAAACTTGGAGTCAAATTAAATGATAAGAAAGAGATAGAAATAAACTACAAAACAGCTGAAACAAACATAGATGGTATTTTTGCGGCAGGAGATGTTACTGATAAAGAATTCAAGCAACTCATTACAGGTATAGCAGACGGATGCACTTCAGCATACTACGCTTATGAATATGTTAATAAAAACAAATCTTAAAATCCTAACTTTTCTTTTACAAGAATTAAAGTAATCCTGTTTGGGATTAGTTCATGTTCAATTATGACCCACTTCCCGAGTGCACTTCCTCTTCCATAAACTTTTTTAGCTCGTTCACTCTCAAGAGGAAATACATGTTCTCTTACTCTCTTCATTGCCTCTTCCAAACTGTCTGTTATCTTCTGATATCCAGAAACAAGTAAAAGATTTTTTGCTGCAAAAGGATAAGCACCTACCCTAGAACCAGAAGCATCACATGCAACAAGCTCACCCCTCTTGGAAATTGCATTAACGCTACCTAAAAAATAATCTGCAGTGTCCATTTTTCTCCTGAGATCCATTTGTTTAGCCATATCTTTTTCATTCAAAACTTCCTTATGAAGATTTCTCCATCCATGACTTCCAGACATAAGGTAATCAACAAACCCAATTTCATTGAGAGTCGTAGAAGATCCATTCGCAATACTAGCTCCTTTCGGAATAATTCTTTTAATATTCTCAAGTGCTTCAGTTTTATTATCTACAATGATAGTGTTTATACCGTGTGATTTAAGATTATTTACCGTTTCCATCAACTCCTTCTCATCTGGAATCTTAACCCAATTTTGTACCATTTTTATAACAGCAAGTTACATTAACAATTGTTTATAAATTTTTGTGAATTTTAAAACAAAGGTAAACCAAAACACTTTTATAGACAATTAATTAGGGAAGACTATGCCTATAATTATAAATTCGGATACTGGAAAAAGCGAAGAACTCAAAGAAGGCGAATTAATTACAAAAGCAGCTGAGAAAATAGGAGTTCCATTTGGATGCCAAGAGGGGGTTTGTGGAACATGCATGATAGAGCTAATTGAAGGAGAAAATAATCTCTCAGAATTAACAAAACCTGAGATATATTTAAAGAGGAATAAAAAGCATAGATTAGCATGCCAATGCAGAATAAAAAATGGAGACATAAAAATAAGAATTGATTAAAATGACACTAAACTTTGAAAAAGATAAACTCATAAAGGAATTAAAGAAAATAAAGCCAAAAAGAGTTTTGGTTCAGCTAGCAGAGGGAATAAAACAAAACTCAATTGAGTTTGCTAAAATCTTCAATGACCTTGGAATAGAAGTAATTTTCTCAGGTGAAACTGCTTGGGGAGCTTGCTCTCCTGCAATACAAGAAGCTCAAGCACTTGGGGCTGATTTGATAATTCATTTTGGACATGCAGAATTTATGAAAATCGACTTCCCAATTTTATATATTGAAGTGAGAGATGAATTGGATTTAAAACCATTGCTAGAAAAGTCATTAAATAAGCTAAAAAAATACAAGACTATAGGATTTTCATATTCAGTTCAGCACCATCATGATGTAGATAATATAGGAAAATTTTACAAAGATAATGGGAAAGAATTCATATTATCAAAAAAGTTAGGGCATGTCGCATATGAAGGACATATAGTTGGATGTCAGTATGCAGGATTAAAGGCAATTGAATCTGAAGTGGATTGTTTTGTAATACTAGGAAACCAATTCCATGCTATGGGAGCAGTATTATCTGTGGACAAACCAGTGATTTTATTAGATGTTTACAATAATGATGTAAGAGAATTATCGGGTCTAAAAAATAAAATTATTAAGCAAAGAGCCATATCTATAGAAAGATTCAAGCAAGCAAAAAATATAGGTATTATTATTGAAATAAAACCGGGACAAAAGTTTGGTTCACCCAACTATCTTCTAGAAAAAATAAGAGAACTGGGAAAAAATGCAGTTATTATTACAATGAATGAACTTTCCCCAGACAAAATACTTAATTTTTACAGTATAGATGCATTTATCATACTTGCATGCCCAAGAATTCCAATAGATGATTTTGCAAAGTATCCTAGAACTATTATAACTTTCAAAGAAGCTTTGGTTGGTCTTGGAATAAAATCTTGGGAAGAAATGTTAAAGATAGGGTTAGTCTAAATTTTAACTATTACAACAAATTAATTTTAGTCAAAATTAGGTCCAATAAAGCTTTATAAATAATCTTATCTAAAATTTCATAAATGAGCCTGTAGCTCAGCCTGGCTAGAGCACTGCTCTGATAAGGCAGGGGTCCAAGGTTCAAATCCTTGCAGGCTCATTTTTATGTATTAATTTTGCAAGAGCAACAATACTATATAAATAAAATAAATATTTTTCTGTATGGAAGCAAGAATAAAAGAGATACAGAAGAAAATTACGGAAAAAAATGAAAATAAAGGTGCAACTGAGGAAGAATTCTTATCAGTGTTAAAATTAATTGTCCCAGGAACAAATTTAAGAGCTGCAATTGATGGCGCGTTAAGAGTTGGAAAGGGAGCTTTAATTATCTTAGATAATGAAAATACGGTAGGATTGTTTGATGGAGGATTCAAGATAAATACTAACTTCACCCCACAAAAGCTGATTGAACTAACAAAAATGGATGGAGCAATTATCCTTAGCAAAGATGCAAAGAAGATAAATTATGCAAACGTTCTTCTGACTCCTGATAGTAAGATAAAAACAAATGAAACTGGAACAAGGCATAAAGCGGCAGAAAGGACAGCAAAGCAAGTAGGAACTCTTGCAATTGCAATTTCAGAGAGAAAAAATGAAATCACAATATACTACAAAGATATTAGATATCCTCTAATCCTCACAGATGAACTGTTAAGAAAAGCAAATGAGCATATACAGCTTCTTGAAAAGCAAAGGGACTTATTCGACAGCTACTCTGAAAAACTAACAAAAATAGACTTGAAGAATTATTTTAATTTAAATCAGGCAATACAGGTTATTCAAAAAGGAAAATTAATCCAAAAAATTGCGGCGGATTTAAAGAGGTATTCGATAGAACTTGGAAGAGAAGGGACTCTTTTAAGAATTCGTCTTAAAGAAATATTATCTGGAATCGAAAAAGAGACTGATTTAGTGATAAAAGATTATGCAAAACTAGATATGGATCAGACTAGACTTATTATAAATGCCCTCACATATGAAGAAATACTTGACGAAAACGTGATATGCCAGATATTGGGCTATGCAAATCCAAACGAGAATGGATCAATTTTAGGATGGCATATTTTAATGAAAACCTCTCTTTCTGAAGCAGAAATAGATATGGTCATAAAAAAGGCTGAGAGTTGGAAAAAGATTATTAATGCTGATGAACAATTTTTCTATGATATATTAGGAGAAGAAAAGTCTAGAATCTTAAAAGAAGATCTAAGAAAAATGAAACTCAGTTTCAATATCTAATCTCGAGCGTCAAGTTCGAGAATAAACTTTCCCTTAGAAAGCTTATAATTAATAATTGGGAAATTAGGAATAGATTTCAAATAAGACTTATCATCTGAGACTGCCTTTAACTCTCTATTTTTTTCTAAATTTAGCAAAGATATATCCTTCAATGATTTAACTCCTGGAAGAGAAATTTCATAAATCAACTTATTTGATAATCTTCTAATATTAGTTTTAGGCTCTTCTCTTGGAAGGGAAGAGAATTTTTTTAACCTGTCTGAAGGCAAATTGTCAACAAATTTCTTTACTTTCTTCTTTTCTGAATTCTTTTTATCAATAGGTATAGAATTCATAGTAACTGAAGGAGACTTACCTCCAAAGGAGGATATACTTATACTTATATTACCCATTTCATTTTGCTGCTTATCTTGGGGATTAACTGTTGGATTCTGCTTTTCAACTTCTTTAAACTGTTTCTCCAGATTCCTTATAAGAGAATTAAAAATCATATTAAACCCAGAAAATCCAGAATCACCAAAAGGCGACATCTGATTCAAGGAATCATCCTTCCCTAGCATCCCGAAATTTTCCTCTTTCTTATCCAATATATTACCACAATAAGGGCAGAAAGCATACTTGTTCCTTAAAGTATTTCCACATCTCTTACAAATCTTTTTCTTAAACATATTATAAAAGGTTACTTTTGATTTAAAAACTTTATTCATCTTAAATCTTACTAAAAATGAAAAGTAAATAGCCTCGCCAGGATTCGAACCTGGGTCACAAGCTCCAGAGGCTTGCATACTTGACCACTGTACTACGAGGCTATTCTAAAAATTAAATATAAAGGGTATAAAAAACTAATCAAATGCCCCTGCCGAGATTCGAACTCGGGTCACGGCCGTTCTCCAAGCTCAAAACGAGCTTAAAGCAGTTGCATTGAGATGCTAGACTTCAACCTTTCGACAAGGCAAAATCACTGTTGAGAGGGCCGCATTCTTGGCCTCTAAACTACGGGGGCATTATGATATTGTGAAATTAACTTGATTTAAAAGAATTTTGTTTAACAGATTCTAGAACTTAACCTTAACTGGCTCTTTCTCCACATCTGTTATCTGCAAATATTCCTTCTCTTTTCTACCATAGATATTCGCAAAGAAATTTCCTGGGAAAGTTTTACATATGTTATTATAAGAAAGGATGCTGTCATTATAAAACTGCCTTGCATATGCAATCCTATCTTCTGTGGTTGACAACTCTTTCTGCAACTCAAGAAAGTTCTCATTTGCTTTAAGAGTTGGATAATTCTCCGCAATTGCAAATAACCTTCCAAGGCTATTCTGCAAAACTCCATTCGCTTTAACCTTACCCACAATATCTTTCGCAGAAACAAGCTCTTCCCTTGCCTTAGTAACCTCAGTCATAATTGACTTTTCATGCTTAGCGTAACCTTTCACAGTTTCAATTAAGTTTGGAATTAAATCGACTCTTCTCTTAAGTTGAACATCAATCTGCGAAAGAGAATTATCAATTCTATTAGACAAAACCGCAAGCCTGTTAAAATAGGAAAAGAACACCACTGCAATTAAAACCAACACTATGACTAATATCCAAACAAACATCATTACTTAACAAAAATTATTTTATTTATAAATCTAATGGAATACTTAGTACAAAAAATTTATTAATAAGAATATTCTTACTAGAATATGAAAAAAGAGGGTGAGGAAAAAAATTATATTAAATGGTTTTCTGAATTAGGTAAAAATTCAGTTCCAATCGTAGGTGGAAAGGGAGCAAATTTAGGTGAAATTTACAACTTGGGAGTTCCAGTCCCCCCTGGATTTGTTATTACAACAATTGCTTATCAACATTTTATAGAAGAATCTGGGCTAGATGAAAAAATAAAGAAATTGCTTTCTGGAATTGATTATGAAAATACAGATCAACTTGAAGAAAGAACAAAAGAAATAAGAGAATTAATGATAAATGCAAAAATTCCAGACGATTTAAAAACTGAAATCCTAGAATCCTATGAAAATCTAAATGTTGAGGAAAAAGATTTGGAAAAAGGAGCCTTAAAAGTTCTTGACAAAAAATCTCCATTATATGTGGCTGTTCGTTCCAGTGCAACCACTGAAGACTTAGCAGATGCAAGTTTCGCAGGGCAGCAAGATTCTTTTATAAATGTTCGGGGAAACGAGGAGCTATTAGAAAACATAAAAAAATGTTTTGCATCATTGTATACAGCAAGAGCGACATATTATAGAAACAAAAAAGGATACGAAAAAGGAGCTAAACTAGCCGCAGTAATCCAGAGAATGATTAATTCAGACAAATCTGGAGTCATGTTCTCTGAAAATCCGTACTTAAAAGACAATAATATGATAATTGAAGCTGTATTTGGATTGGGAGAAGGAATAGTTTCAGGAACAATAACACCAGATAAATATGTAATTTCAAGAAAGGATCTAAAGATTACAAGTGAATATATTTCAGACAAAAAAATTGCAATAATTAGGGGGGATAAAAAAAGAGAAGAAACAATTACATTACCTGAAAAAAAGTCCAAATCAAAAGTTCTAGGCACATTTGAGATAAATACACTTGCAGAACTTGGAATGAAACTAGAGAGACACTACAAACATCCTCAGGACATTGAATTTGCAATTGAGGGAGACGGAATTTTTCTTGTTCAAACAAGAGCCATAACTACATTAAATTCGCGACTTGACAAGACAGGAGCAAATCTCAAAGGAGAAGTGATCTTAACTGGAATGGCTGCTTCTCCAGGGATTGCTGCTGGCAATGTAAGAGTTGTAAAGAATCTTAAGGATCTGGACAAAGTAAAGACGGGGGATATACTAGTTACAAAAATGACAAATCCAGATATGGTCATGACTATGCAAAAATCATCAGGTATTATTACAGATGAAGGGGGAATGACTTCACATGCTGCTATAGTGTCACGTGAAATGGGAATACCTGCAGTTGTTGGTACAAGAGATGCTACTTCAAAACTCAAAGATGGAGATATAGTAACTGTAGATGGTGCAAATGGTAAAATTTACAAAGGAAAAGTTGCAGAAAGTCAGCAAAAGGAAATCAGAAAAGTTGAAGCAAAGACAAAGACAAAACTAAAACTTATTGTTGATTTGCCCAGCTTTGCAGAAAGAGCATCGAGAACAGGATTGAAAGAAATTGGCCTTACAAGAATAGAAGGTATAATAGCGGAATCTGGAAAACATCCTAATTATTTTTTAGAACACGGAGAAATAAAAGAGTATGAAGAAATTGTCTATAAAGGAATCTCAAAAATTGCAGAATACTTTGACCATCTATGGGTTAGAACTTCCGACATCAGAAGCGATGAGTTTGGAGATTTGAAAGGTGCACCAAAAAAAGAGGTAAATCCAATGTTAGGTATGCATGGAATCAGATTTGGGCTAAAACATCCAGAAATACTAAAAGCGGAATTAAAAGCTCTTAAAAGAGTTGCAGAAAAAGGCAAGAAAATAGGAGTTCTGTCTCCTCAAATAATTTCTGTTAACGATGTAAAAGGAATAAAAAAAATATTAGAAGAAATAGATTTTAAAAAAGCTGAACTTGGTGTTATGGTAGAAACACCTGCAGCAGTCCAGATAATAAAAGATTTATGCGAAGAAAAGATACATTTTATCTCCTTTGGCTCAAATGATTTGACACAATATACTCTTGCAATTGACAGAGGAAATGAACAAGTTCAAGAATTTTACAATGAAATGGATCCGTCCGTTTTACGCCAATTAGAATATGTAATAAGGATCTGCAAAAGAGAAGGAGTCCTAACAAGCATTTGCGGCCAAGCAGGAAGTAAAAAAGAAATGGTAAAATTCTTGGTTGAAAAAGGAATCGATAGTATAAGTGTAAATGCAGATGTTGCAGCAGACATTGCAGAATACATAGAAAAACTAGAATAAAAACTATAGATGTCTTCGCTATGTTTATAAATAACCTAAAATTATAATATAGATGGCAAAAAAAGAGATGAAGAAAGCCTTAGAGTCAAAATCTAGCCCCGAAAGATCAGAAAATATTCAAAAAATTCTTGTCGAAAATTTTGTATCTCTTCAAGAAGTGATGGCAAAATTATCTGAACGAATGAATAATCTTACAGAACAAATTTCAAAATTATTAGAATTATTTGAAGAATCTGCAAAGGCTTTTATGGAAAAAGATATAAAGATTATGGGCGGCGGAACGGACAAGGAAGTTACAGACAGACTTGATAAATTACTAGAACAGAATAAATTGATTGCCAGAGGAATTACTTTGATTCATGATTCAAACTCTACTTCAACAGAACAATCGTATAATCAACCTCCGCAACCTCCTCAAATGCAGTCGGATCAAACTAATTCTGGAAATGTAAACAAGTATCAAAAATCAATCTTCTAATTATAAAAATGCAAATAGCTAAACCAGAAGGTTTCCTGAATAAGAAACAATTCTTCCTGCTTCTTTTCACGAGAGAATTAATAAAGAATTCTAGTGGATTGTTTCAATTAGAAAAAATATTAGAAGAAAGAAATGAAACTACTAAAGAACCATTAAAAACAGTAATTAAAACACCGGAAATAAAAAATGGTGAGCCTGCATTAATAAAATCTATTCTTTCAGAAACTCCAAGAAGGAAAAATGAAGAGCAATTATCAGTTGTCGAACCTCCTATGCTCATAAAAACAAATAGAAGAGAGATCTCGGAAGAAAAAATGGGATACCCCATTCTTAGAATCCCAGAACCAAAATTACCTCCTGAATTTCAATATTTAAGACCAGTTCCAAGTAGTAGAGAAATAGATCTTGATAAATTAAATCCAATAATAAATGATCCTCAAGTAAAACAAATAGAATGTGATGGTCCAAACAAGCCTATTATGGTTTCAGGATTCATGGGAAGAAAACCTACAGGAATAATTCTCATGAACAACGAAATTGAAGATATTATTGATAGATTTTCAAGAGCATCAAAGATACCTGTAGATTTGGGCATATACAAAGTTGTTGTTGGAAACTTAATCTTCTCTGCTATAATCTCGGAGATAGTTCCTTCAAAATTCACAATAACAAAAATGTCTCCGCAAAATCAAGTAGTAATTACAAATCAGAACTTAATAAAAAGATAACTTTACTTAGAACTATTTGAACTGTTCAAACTAGCTAAATACTGATCACAAAGTTGAGGATTTATCAAAGTCAAGGTCTGATTATTCCCCGCAGGAATCTGCACGTAACCTTTCTGCTGAACCTGAGAAAGAATTGTATCTAAGGTATAAATTACCCCTTGATTTACACCCTGAATCATACTCTGATTTTGAAGTTTTACAACATAACCATTAACTGCGGGATGTACAACAAAAGCATACAAAACCAAAAGAACAAGAACTGCAACAACTGCAAAAAGAACAACTCTCTTATTCTTCAAACCCCTTTCCATAGAACCTTCTCTCATAGCACTGAATAAATTTATAACCTATTTAAATATTTCTCTAATATGAAGAATATAATAACAAAAGATAAGTTAGCGAAGTATTTCAATCTTACAAACCAAGCACTGAAAATAATAAAAGAGAATATAAAAAAAGAAAAAAAGATACAAGCAAAAGAAATAATTGAAATGTCTTCCAATTACTTGTCTGATGCTGAGTACTTCCAGAAAAAAGGCGATTTTGTTAATTCATTTGCAGCATTAAATTATGCACACGGATGGATTGATTCAGGGGTAAGATTAGGAATTTTTAAGGTTAATGATAACAAATTATTTACAGTTAAATAAATATAAAAACTTCGTTTCTATTTTTATGATATGAAAAAAGAGACTGTAGTAATAAGTCTAGGTGGTAGCCTAATTGCACCAGACAAAATAGATATAAAATTCTTGAAGAAATTTAAAGAAATAATTTATAGAAAAAGGTCAAAATACAAATTTATAATTGTATGTGGTGGAGGAACTGTCGCAAGAAAATATATCTCCGCTCTGGCAGAACTAAAATTGAGCGAAAAATTCCAAGATTTTGCAGGAATATCTGCAACAAGAATGAATGCCAGATTTATGAATTATATTTTTAATTCTAATCCGGGGGTTGGAATCCCTCATACAATAAAAGATATTGAAAATAGTATAAATAATCAGGGGATTATTTTCTGCGGAGCTCTTGAATACAAGCCACATGAAACATCAGACTCAACCGCCGCCGAAATCGCAAACCACTTTAAAACTAATTTTATAAATCTTACAAATGTCTCTGGATTGCACGACAAAAATCCATTGCAACATAAAGATGCAAAACTTATTCCAAAAATTTCATGGGAAGGATTGTATAAAATGGCTAAAGAAAAAGAGTTTAAACCAGGCCAGCACTTTGTCATTGATCAAACTGCTTCAAGAATTATAATGCAAAATAAAATAACTACTTACATTCTTGGGAAAGATCTAAAGCAATTCAATAATTTATTAAACAAAGAAAAATTCATAGGAACAACAGTCCAAGGATGATCATCCAAAATATTTACTACCATTTCTGTCTTCTTTTGGTTCCTTAGTATCATTAAGTCTATTAATAACCGAAAACAGTTCTTTCTTTATAGACTGCCAGGACTCATAAACCTGATTAATAAATTCTGCATCTTTTTTTTCATTAGATTCTATATCTAATTTTATCAATTCTAAATTTATTTCAGATAGTTTTGCATAAAGATCAGAAAGTTTCTTCTTATCAGCAGAATCTAATGATTTTATAATAGAAAAAATAAACATTGGAGCATTTACTGGATTTAGTATTGTCTCAATAAATCTCAGATAATTATAAACTTTATCTGCAATAAATCTTCTCATCTCCCTTGTTACAAGTTCTGTCTCAATTTCCGCAACTTTGTCAATATAAAAATCGTGATTTAAGGATTCAAAACTTGGTAGTTTATATTTATCCTGTAACAATTTATACTTTTTCTTTAGCCCTTCAAGACCCAATTTATTTTCTTTCGACATTTTATTACTCCATTATAGAACTTTATAAAATTAATTAATTTAACTTCCAACAATCTTCTTATTATCGATTGCAATTAAATCTGTCAGAAAGCATATCATAATCGATGTTAGAGTCATTTGTTTGAGATAATATTTGATAAAAGAAATTATCAATATTTGATAAATCATCAAAATTAATTGGATGAAGAGAGATATCTATCTCCCTTTGCCCCATTTTAATTGCTTGATTTAACTGTGAAGTATAATTTAATACATCTTTTTCTGTAAAAGAACTATTTAGGGGGATATCTATATAATCCTGTGAACTTGTAATATTACCAAATTTTATCTCCGAAAAACTTTTTGGAGTAGTAATCTTTTGGATAATTAATTTATATCCATATTTTTCTGCCAATAAAGTTGTATTAAAATCTCCAGTATGATATGGAATCGTAAATATCTCAGTAGCAGTTGTTAAATTATAATTTTGAAATATTTGTTTCATCTCTTTAATGTGATATCCTTGAATTGAATATGGAACATTTTGATTTATTGGAAATATGTAAAATTCTCCATAAGTTCCCGTAGAGGTATTATCAACAATGGATTGGTCTAGAGAATGAGTAAATCCATGTGCAATAACTTCAAATATATTTTGATTATCTTGATAAATGCTATAAGTGCCATTATCCATATCCTCTGAAAAAGGCTCTGCAATAACTCCTAAATCAAAAGTGATGCCATACTCATTTGCTAAGTACAATGCATTATTTAATGTAGTTGCTTCATCACCTCCAAAAGTTATATCATCAATTTCAAAAGAAACGATAGTATTATTATCCAACAAGCATGAAAGGTTTAAGGGAGAAAGAGTTGTAAGCACTGAATTTGCTAGTTTCTTTGAATTTGAATTAAATTTAATTAATAAATAGGAAGAAAAAATAATAGTTATTAAAAAAATAAACATCACTATCACAAAAAAAAGATTCAGCTTGTTAGATTTCATAGTATGCTTTAATATGTTTTATTGAAACTTTTTTGGATATTGTTTAATAATTGTCGTTACAACTACATCTGCATATGTTCCCATTGTTGTATAAGAATCATGAAGTTTTATGAAGTAATCTGTATAATCCCCCTGATACCAATAATCTATTGTCTCTTTTTCATCATTAATTCTTGCTGCGGTCAATGACTCAAAAGTATTTCTGTCTATACCCTCAACACCAGTAGAATTTGTCCAGAAATCTGAAATACTTTGTTCATAGGATGCAATATTAGTAAGAAAAGCAGAACTTGCATTTGAGTCATTATCTTTAACATCAATAGTATAATTGATAAAATCATTTATTTTTTCATCTTGTAAAGCAATATAATTATTTGCATAATAAGTGCCGTAAATTTCAGAAAGTAATGCTGCAATTTCTCGAACATTAGTCTGCAGTGCATTATAGGAGGCATTAAAGGAAGCCGACGAGTTCAATGAACGAGTAAGAGTTGTAATAAGCAAGAAAGTATGTTCCTGCATCAAATCATGAAATTGAGTATCAAAAACATTTGCTTTACTATAAAGATTAATATTACTTTGCATTACCAGAGAGTCCAAATTTACAGATATTATAACAAAATAAACAAGGAATACAAGAGTAACAGCCAATGCTATTAAGGAAACTATTATCATCCCTTTCTCTTTCATACATCTACTAAACAATATTTATTTATAAAAATATCCAAAGCCTCAGCTGAGGATTGAACTCAGGACCTCAACATCTTTGGATTTTACCCTCAATTTCTTAAAGGAAAAAGGAGCAAGAAAATTTACATGTTCCTCGCATACCAATGTTGCGCTCTAACCGACTGAGCTACTGAGGCAAACTAAAGATTAGTTGGAAAAAGCACATTAAAAAGTTTTTGAAAGAATCAGAACTACCTTTTTCTCTTAAAAAAGTTCATAAACAAAAACACAAGCAAAGTGATAAAGAAAGCCACACTAATAAAACCAAATGCAACCATGAATATCCCAAACAAATTCAAGAAGACTCCAGAGGGATCAGAGATAATACCTCCAAAAAACAATTGATAAAGTATGAGAGAAACCAGGAACAAAGCAATAAAAATAACCAAATTAGCTAGAACTACCCTTACATTACTTGGTCTCTTAAGGGGAACCCTGGAACTTCTTCTACTGCTTCTGGATCTAGATACTCTAGCCCTACTAGAAGAAACTCTTTTACCTCTTTTCTTAGCCATTAGAATATATATAATCAAATAGTATTTAAATCTTACGACTAATTTTCGAGATATTTATTTCAATCACAGATTAAAAAAGAAAATTTCTTCCACATTAAGAAGAATTCGAGAAGTTAAGAACAGTTATATTGGATGCACTTGAGTTATTCACACCCCAATTCATATGTATCGCATTAGTTGTTAAAGTTTTAAAATTTCCAAAGACAGAAACTAACCATGAATAATATAAAGTACCTGCACCTTTTATGCTATCCCACGAAGACAAATCCAAGCTCTTTCCCTTTAAAACAATTGTAAAACTAAAATAAGTGAAAAGTAACAAAACTACAATAAGAATTGCAAAAAATCTATGTTTAAATGATACTCCTTTCCTCTCTATCTCAATGATAACCCATATGACAACAATAACAACAATGATTCCAACAAGAGTTATACTCAAATCCATTTTATGATAAACTTCAACAACTATAAAAATATTTCGGGAAATATATATTAGAGTAGTTAGTTAAATTTTTATACATTCTTATCTAAAAAAGTAAATGAAAAAATTTTATATCACCACTGCAATAGATTATCCAAATGCAGAACCTCACATAGGTCATGCATATCAGAAAATCGTCGCAGATATTATTGCGAGATGGCACAAGATTATAGGAGATGATGTCTGGTTCTTAACTGGTTTGGATGAACACGGGAAAAAAATCCAAGAAGCTGCTGAGAGAAATGGAAAACAACCAAAAGAGTTCGTAGACGAGATGGCAAAAAAATTTGAAGAATCTTGGAGGATGTTAGAAATCCAGCCAAATCGATTTATAAGAACAACAGACAAAGACCATGAAAAACTGGTTCAAGAGATTATAAAAAAATGTGACAAAAATGGAGATATCTATTTAGGAGAGTATGAGGGATATTACTGCACTGCATGTGAAGGATATTACACTGAGAAAGATCTTATCAATGGATGTTGTCCCATCCATAAAAAACCTATTGAGAAGCTAAAAGAAGAAAGTTATTTTTTTAGGCTTAGTAAATACCAAAAATTCCTTCTAGACTTATACAAAAAAAATCCCAAATTTATTATGCCCAAGGAACGAGAAAATGAAATTATAAACAGAATAAAAGAAGGCCTTAAAGATTTGAGCATATCAAGAACTAGTTTTAAATGGGGAATTCCCTTCCCACTTGATAATAAACATGTTGTTTATGTATGGTTTGACGCATTATTTAATTACATCACAGGTTCTGGAAAAGATCATAAATATTGGCCTGCTAATATACAATTATTAGGGAAAGATAACTCTTGGTTTCATTGCGTTTACTGGCCTGCATTTTTGAAATCCTCCGGGTATAAACTTCCAAAAACAATCTTTGTTCATGGATTTTTAACATTCAACGGAGAAAAGATATCTAAGTCTTTAGGAAATGTAATATCTCCAGGCATACTTGTTCAAAAATATGGCGCAGACACAATAAGATACTTTGTATGTAGACAATTTCCTTTTGCGGAGGGAAATGATGGCAATTTCTCAGAAAAAGATCTGATTTCAAGACACAATAATGAACTTGCAGATAAACTCGGAAACCTAGTCAGGAGAATAGCAGGACTTGCAGAAAAATATGAAATCAAAAAAACAGAAAACAAATTAATCAAAAAATTAAAGATAAATGAAATAAAGAAGAAAATGGAAAATCTTGAACTCGACAAAGCACTTAATTTAATCTTTGAATTTATCGATAAATGCAATGAATATGTTCAAAACAAAAAACCATGGGAAACTAAAGATACAAAAATTCTTTATGAAGTGGCAGATTCAATAAAAAGCATTGCAATCCTGCTTTGGCCCTTTATTCCGTCAACTTCAGAGAAAATTGCACAACAATTTAATTTTAAAATTAAAGAGGGAAGTCTTAATAAAATCAAAGAGCCACTAAAAGTAGGAAAAATTAAAAAAGGAGAAATATTATTTAACAAGATAGAAAATGACGGAAGGAATAATTAATTTTGAAGAGTGGGCAAAGCTTGACTTAAGAGTTGGACAAATAAAAAAGATAGAAGACATAGAAGGAGCAGACAAACTTTACAAGCTAGAAGTTGACTTAGGAAAAGAAATTGGAAAAAGGATAGTTTGTGCGGGCATAAAGCCTTATTATAAAAAAGAAGATTTGAAAAACAAGAAGATAGTTCTCTTTGTGAATTTAGCTCCAAGAAAGCTTAAAGGAATTGAAAGTCAAGGGATGATCCTTGCAGCTGTAACAAAAGATGAAAGTAAAGTTATTCTACTTTCACCTGAAAAAGATATTGAAATTGGCAGTAAAATCAGATAAATATATTTTCTAGGGTCCAAATTAATATAAACTTATTTTTTATAAGTTCAACATGAAAAAAGTGATTTTCATAAGCAAAAATAGTCACTTTGGCATCAAAAGTCTTGAGCAGTTAATGGAACAGATAAGCGCTAGTAGATCCGCAAAAGAAGATTTTCCCCCATTTTATTTTGAAGAGGAAGGAACAGTATCCTACTTGATATATAACCTTACTGATAAAAATGTCTCTATTGAATATTATAAATGTTCAAACTCCTACTCTGAAATAACTTTGCTTGGAAAATCAAGAGATATTAGAGAAATTAAAAAAAGAGTATCCAAGGCTATAAAAGAAGCAGCCTGATCATACTGAATTTAATAGACAAAGACTTTAAGACAATTTCTTCTTTCTCTTAAACAATCTTGTAAAAATATTATCCATATCTTTTCTGGAATCATACTCTAAATTTAATATCCTAGCTGCAATTTCCTTATAAGCACGCGCAGACTTACTTCCTGGATGAGTATGAACAACAGCATCCTTCAAATTTAGTGATTTTTTAATAGACATATCCTCGGGTACCATTCCCAGTATTGGAACTTCAAGCATCTCCTTAACCGTATCTGGTTGCATTTCTATTTTATCTTTTCTGACTCGAGTAATAATCGCACCTAGAACAGGTATTCTCATCTGTTCTGCCAATTTTACCGCTTTCAATGCATCTGTAATAGCCGCAATCTCTGGATTGGTAACAACTATCAACTCATCAGCCATACCTATCACAGAAACAGCTTCATGTCCTAATCCTGCAGAACTGTCCACAATAATATAATCAGAAATTCTCTTAAAATCTTCTTTAAAATCTTTCAACTTCTCTGGCCTTATCTTTCTCAACTCTTTTATTGAAAGAGAAGAGGGCATAATTTTCATACCAGATTCATGTTCATAAACAGCTTCATAGGGTTCAGCTTTTTTCAAAAGAACATGATTAAGATTTATCGGAACCTCTGGAGAATTAAGATAAATTCCTACATTTGGGGTGGAGAGATTTGCGTCGATAACAAGAACATCCTTTCCAAAATGATTAATTGCAGCGCCAAGATTTATCGCACTTGTAGTCTTTCCAACACCGCCTTTTCCGGAAGTAATGACAATGAGTCTTTTCATTTTTGCCTCTAAAGAGGATTAACGTATATTTATGTAAAGAAGTTATCTCTACTTAGATAAAAATTGTTTAGTTGTACTTATAAACCTTTCCAGCATACTCGCATAAATTTTTAATTTCTCAAGGTTTATATCGACATCCTCTCCTTGATAACTCACTCTCAAGGTCACGTTCTTCCTAAACTCACCAATTCTATCTTTTCTCAAATCTTCAAGCTTTCTAAGCATTTCATAAAGTTCGATAACTTCAAGAAAATCCTTATCTTTCTTGAAAAGTTTTTTTACCTCTTCTGTCTTTCCAAGAGGACTAGCTGGAATTGAAGAGATTTTTTTCTTAGACTTAGCATACTTCAAAATTTCCTCTATACTTGTCTCAATCATTCTTCTCCATCGCAAAAGCAGATTAACAATCACATCACATGTTTTTGTATACTTGAGACTAACATAAAGTAGATGATCTGCTCTAATCTTTTCTTGAATTATCTCTTCCATTCGTTTTTATAGAGGTATTAAACCTGTGGCTCTTCACCTCGAAGTCCCAAACCATTAAGGTTCTTTTCCTCTAAGAAGTGTGAAGCACTTTAGTTCTAACAAATAGAACCACAACTTTCGAAGCAAATGGTATTTTTATATTTTTCCTATTATGTACTATTCTTCAATAACAAAAAACAGGCAAAATTTTAGCTAGACAATTTGAATATTGCATCTGCCAAATCTCCAGTTTTTTCAAGAGCATCCTCAGCTTCTTTCTTGCTACAACCAGTCTTCTCCATAATTGTTTTCACATCCTCATAAGAAAATTGATTATCTTCCGTTTCTTCAACATCTCCTGTAATTTGGAAACTTTCTTGTCCCTGCATCCTAATCTTTGTAACAGAAGGATGATTAATTACAATCTTACCATCTTCTTTTTCAATTACAACTCTAACAGCATCAATATCTTCTTGAGAAACTCCCATCTGTTTCATTACTGCTTGCATTTTCTTAGGATCAATATTCGGAAACATAGTTTCTTATTATTAACATAGTTAAAAAATCTTATTATTATTAAGAAATTACTTGATTATAAACCCCAAGAGGACTCTAAAAGCTACAAACAAAATCAAGAAGAAAATAACATGAATTGGCTTAAGATTAATCAAACTAGAATACTCTTCCTTAAACCTTACAAGACCCCCATAGCCAGAGGGTAAATTAATCTCATCTGCCATGACAAAATAGCATAACTATATTTTAAATATTTATTGTATACAACAAAGAACCTCAGAAAAACCTTTAAACAACTTTTCACTTATCAGACAATGATTAATTCAAACTTTAAGCAAATTGAAGAAAAGTGGAAAAAGTTCTGGGAAGAGGAAGAAATTTACAAATTTAATGGAAAAAGCAAGAAAGAAATATATTCTATAGATACGCCCCCTCCAACAGTATCTGGAAAAATGCACATTGGCCATGCGTTTTCATATTCACAGTTGGATCTGATTGCTAGGTACAAAAGAATGAAAGGATATGAAGTTTTCCTTCCATTTGGAACGGATGACAATGGTCTTCCAACAGAAAGACTTGTTGAAAAAGAGAGAAAAATAAGGTCAAAAGACATGAAAAGAACAGAGTTCGTAAAACTGTGTCTCGAATTTCTTAAAGAGGAGCAACCAAGATTCATACAAGATTGGAAAAATTTGGGAATAAGCTGCGATTGGAACTTGTTGTATTCCACAATAAGCGAAGAATCAAGAAAGACTGCACAATGGTCTTTCATAGATCTATACAAGAAAAAAAGAGTTTATAGAAAAGATGCACCTGCAATGTGGTGTCCTGAATGTCAAACAGGAGTTGCACAAGTCGAAATAAAAGACAAAGAGATGGATTCTTATTTTAATGATATTGTTTTCAAAGTTGATAAAAAAGATTTGATTATTTCAACAACACGTCCAGAATTGCTTCCTGCATGCGTAGCTATTTTCTACAACCCTGAAGACAAAAGATACAAAGAATACAAAGGCAAAAATGCAAAAGTTCCAATTTTTAATTTTGAAGTCCAAATAATGGAAGACAAAAGGGTAGATCCTAGCAAAGGAACAGGAATAGTTATGTGTTGTACATTTGGGGATCAGACAGATATGGAATGGCAAAAGGCATATAACCTTCCAATAAAAATCGCAATAGATGAAAAAGGAAAGATGACGGATATTGCTGGAAAATATAAAGATTTGCCAATAAAAGAGATGAGAAAAAAAATTATTGAAGACTTGAAAAAATCAGCCTTTTTAATTTCACAAAAGCCAATAAAACATATTGTAAATGTTCATGAAAGATGTGGAACAGAAATAGAAATAATAAAAAGTAAACAATGGTTTGTAAAATACCTAGATCTAAGAGAAGATATGCTAAAATGGGGAAAGGAATTTAATTGGCATCCCGAATTTATGAAGCATAGATATGACAATTGGGTTAAGGGATTGCAGTGGGATTGGTTAATTTCCAATCAAAGATATTTTGGAGTCCCATTTCCAGTATGGTACTGCAACAAATGCGGAGAAGTAATTTTAGCAAATGAAGAGCAGCTTCCAGTGGATCCTCTAACCAACTCCCCTAAAGTTTGCCCTAAATGTAAATCTTCAGATATTATTCCCGAAAAAGATATACTCAATACCTGGTTTACATCATCAATGAGCCCTCAACTTGCAACAAATTCAATAAAAGATGAAAGTATAAAAAAAAGATTATTTCCAATGAGTCTTAGACCACAGGCACATGATATTATAACTTTCTGGCTATTTAATACTGTGATAAAGTCTAGATTGCACTTCGGTAAAAATCCCTGGAAAGATGTTGCAATTTCAGGTTTTGTAACATTAAAGGGAGAAAAGATGTCTAAATCCAAAGGAAACGTAATATCACCACAAATAGTTTTGGAACAATATGGAGCCGATGCACTAAGATACTGGGCATCCTCTTCAAAATTAGGAGAAGATTTTGACTACAATGAAAAAGATGTAACAACTGGAAAGAAATTTGTTACAAAATTGCTAAATGCATCAAATTTTGTATTTATGAATTTAAAAAACTACAAGCCTAAATCCGTAGAGTTATTGGAGACCGATAGGATCTTTTTATCAATGCTGAATAAACTAATAAAAGAATCGACAAAAAATTTTGACAACTACGAGTATCACAGAGTTAAATCAGATCTAGATCACTTCTTCTGGAAGATCTTCTGTGATAACTATCTAGAAATTATTAAAAAAAGAGTATACAATGGAAGCGTAAAAGAAAAAGAATCTGCATATTTTACGTTGTACCATATCTTATTGGCCCTTATAAAAATGTTCTCTCCAATTACTCCTTTCATAACAGAAGAAATATATCAGGAGTATTTCAAAAATAATGAAAAAGAGAAAAGTGTGCATATATCAAAGTGGCCTGAAGAATCTAATATCAATAATAAGAAGAATGATGAAGAAAAATTTAATCTAATCTTGGAAATAATATCTAATGTAAGACAAGAAAAAACAAAATCAAACAAACCTATGAACTCCGAAATAAAATTGACAATTGAATCTGCAAAACTAAAAATAATAAAAGATATTATAGGAGATATAAAAGGAGTTACAAATTCTAACGAGATAAAAGAAGGAAAATTTAGGATAGAATTTGTTTGATTAACTCACTTTTATAAACATTCATGATATTTTCTTAAAATGACCGCAACAAAAGCAGAAGTAAAAGAATTGGTTGAAGAATTAGAAAAATATAAGGGAAAACATACTGAGTTTATTACAGTCTATATCCCTGCAGGCTATGACTCAAATACTACTCAAAAACAAATTGAAGCTGAAAAAGCTACTGCAAAAAATATTAAATCAACAACAACAAGAAAAAATGTTATAGATGCTCTTGAAAAGATAGTTAGAGAATTGAAAAATCAAAAGAGAGCCCCTGAAAATGGGCTTGCGCTATTTTGCGGAAATATCTCAGATGTGGAAGGTGAACAAGATTTAAGATTTTGGGGAATAGAACCACCCCATCCACTTAATACAAGATTATACAGATGCGACAAGGAATTTGTCCTAGACCCACTTAAACAAATGCTTGAAGTTGAAGAAGTTTTTGGATTACTTGTAATGGATAGAAAAGAAGCAACAATTGGACTTCTAGAAGGCAAACTAATTCAAGTTTTTCAAAAAATGACCTCAGGGGTCCCAAGCCAGATACGTGCGGGGGGACAGAGTGCATTGAGATTTCATAGAATAACTGAGGGGTTAACAAAAGAGTTTTATAAAAGAATAGCAGAAGAAATGAAAAAAATTTTCTTCGATATGCCTAAGCTTAAAGGTATAATTGTTGGAGGACCAGTGCCAACAAAAGATGAGTTCCTTGAAGGCGAATACTTAACAGACCAACTAAGAAAGAAGGTAATTGGAAGAATAGACATTGGAGATACTTCGGAATCTGGATTAAATGAACTTGTGGAAAAATCAGGAGATTTATTGGCACAACAAGAGATCACAAAAGAAAAAGATGCCGTAAAAGACTATTTCGCAGCTCTAAAAGAATCTTCTCATGGAAAATCAACAATTGGATACCCCGATACAAAAAGAGCGCTTGGATATGGAGCTGTCCAAAAAGTTTATGTTTCCATAAAAACAAATAAAGAAATTCAAAAAGAACTACAAGAAATGGCCGAAAACACAGGTGCAGAAGTAATAACAATTTCAGTAGATACAGTTGAGGGTCAGCAATTCTTCAATCTTGGTGGAGTCGGTGCCATTTTAAGATATAAAGTGTAAAGTAAAACCTTTAAAATACAAACTACCCTTTTCTTAATGATGAACATAACAAGCAAAACTGCTGGTGAAATTGATGAAGCACGAGAAAAAGAGTACATAAAAAAAGTAGAAGCAATATTTTTTATTTCAGGGAGATTTCTGTCAATGCAGGAATTAATCTCTATTTCAGATTTAAATCCTATAATTCTAAAAGAAATTATAGAGAAACTCAAAGATAGATATAACAAAGAAGACTCCTCAATTGAAATAGTAGAAAGAGGAGGATCTTGGAAAATGGACATAAGAAAAGAATTTTCAGATGTTGTAAACAAACTCGCAACAGGAAATTCAGAATTCTCCAAAGCCGAGCGTGAAACCCTTGCAATTATTGCATACAAGCAGCCAATAAAACAGTCAGTGATAATAAAAATAAGAGGTAATAAATCTTATGATCACATAAAAAAATTTATTGAAATTGGATTAGTCAAAAAGAAGAAAGTTGGACATACCAATGAACTTTCTTTATCCGAAGAGTTCTATGATTATTTCAACGTATCCGACCCTAAAGATTTTCTTAAGCAGGAGGAATAATGGTAGAGTTTCTAACTGTAGTATACTTGATTTATATCTTCCTTTCTTTGTATTTTTTATCTCTTTACATACTATTATATTTACCAAACAAAAAGAAATTCTTTGATTTTCCAGAACCGCTAAAAGAATATTCTCTTGACATGATAGTCCCCTGCCATAATGCTGAAAAAAGAATAGAAAAAACAATAAGAACAATCTTAGAATCAGATTACAAAGGTCTCAGAAAAGTAATCGTTGTAGATGACTGCAGCACAGATAATTCATTTCAAGTAATAAAGGAATTAGCCAAAAAGAATCATAAAATACTTGCTGTTCAAACCCCCCATAATACAGGTAATGCGGCTGGTTCAAAAAACTATGGAGCTAGATTTGCTACGGCAGAATTAATAGGATTTAGCGATGATGATTCTTCTCCAGAAAGGACAGCTATTTCTAAGATGGTCGGTTTTTTCAACGAGGAGAAAACTGGTGCAGTAACATCCTCCGTTCTAGTCCTAAATAATAAGAATATAATTGAGAGGCTTCAAGCAATTGAATATAGGATGATTGTATTTACAAGAAAACTTCTGGGATTTGCTGACGCAATATATGTAACTCCAGGACCTCTCGCCATATACAAAAAAGAAGTCTTTGATAAAATAGGTGGATTTGACGAAAAAAATCTAACTGAAGACATTGAAATAACTTGGAATATGATTTCAAAAGGCTACAATGTTAGGATGAGTTCTCAGTCAAAGGTTTATACAGAAGTTCCAAGCAATATTAAAGTCTGGTTTAAACAAAGATTAAGATGGAATATTGGAGGAGTCCAAACAATACAGAAATATAGAAAGACTTTTTTGAAAAAAGGGATGCTAGGTAGTTTCATTATTCCTTTTTTTATACTGTCTTGGATCATAGGAATTTCTGGACTATTAATCTTATTTTATAGAATAACCCAGAGCATAATAATAAGCACTTTATCCGCAAGCTATTCAATAAAAACACAAGCAGCAATATTAAGCTTAAGCGAAATAAATTTAGTTCCAAGCATTCTGATAATTTTTGGGATATTGATTTTAGTAGTTGGATTTATATTCACTTTAACTGCTTTATATTATACAAGAGAAGATAGAGCAGATTTTAAAAAGGTGGGGGTATTCGGCATATTAGGATATTCATTCCTTTATTTGCTTGCTTATCCAATATTGTTAGTAATATCGGTGTATAAAATAATATCAAGAAAAGAGCATTCATGGTAAAATGTTAGAAAATAAAAAAAATGTATTCTGGGAAGCACTTCTTATAGCTTCAGTGATATTTATTCTGGGATTGCTTGTTGGAATTTTTGTAGAAGCAGATAGACTCCAGCAGATTAATGATTATTACTCTCAAGCTCAAGTTTCATTAATGGATTCTTCAACATTAAGCAGTTCTATAGGGAGTTCAGTATCTTGCACAGATATTATAAGTTCAAGTATAGATTTCGCAGACAAAGTTTACAATGAGTCTCTATTATTAGAAAAATATGAAGCTTCTGGAAAAATCACAAACAGCATGATTATAGCTCATTCGGAATATGACTTACTGAGAACCATTTTATGGCAAAATCTCATGACAATACAAAATAAATGCCCAAATCAATTTAATTTTGTTATCTATTTATATGATTATAATTCTCCTGATTTAAATCAGATAGCTACCCAAAGTGTGTGGTCAAAGATTTTACTAGAATTAAAGCAGCAAGAAGGGAATAATTTGATTCTAGTGCCAATAGCAGTTAATAGTAACCTATCCTCTCTTGACTTACTTACAAAAGAGTTTAACATAACAAGCTATCCTGCAGTCATAATAAATGATAAAAATGTTATTTATAATCTAGAATCTTCACAACAATTGGAGAAATATATCACCCCATAGTTACTATTCTCAGCACGAAAATCTTTAAAAAATAGATATTAGGTAGATATGTATGGCAAATTGTTTTAGGTGTGGTATTTCTTCAGAAGCTGTCCCGTTGTATGATGCAATTACTGGAGACGGATTAGTAAAAGTATGTGCTAACTGCAACATACAAGAAAATCTGCCTTTAATCAGGACTGTTGATGTTTCTAAAGGTGAAAGAAGATTAACCGTGCATGAAAGACTATCAAAAATGGCCGGAATCAATCCTACAGAAATGGAGATAAGAAAACAGGAAGATGAAAGGAAAAAACAAAATGAAGAGATGAAACAGGTTATGGACAAAAATTTTAGGGAAGAGATATATAACTCAAACACTAAAAAAGATGTTTCTGGAGAGTCAAATTTAGTAAGGAATTTCCATTGGGAAATTTTAAAGGCTAGAAGAAACAAAAAATTAACTCAAGCACAACTCGCAGATGTTATTGGTGAATCAGAATTAGCTATAAGGATGGCTGAAAGAGGGATACTTCCTAGGGAAAGAGAGAGACTCATAAAAAAACTTGAATCTTATCTAAGAATAAGGTTAACAAAAAACCCAGATGCTCCAGTATTAATTGAACAGAAAGTGGAAACTGTGGAAGCAGAGGTCCCTATCGAAGAAATAAAGAAGAAATTCTCAATAAGAGGGCTATTAGGCTTAAAGAAAAAGGTAAAAGTAAAAGATTCTGAAGAACAGCAAGAAGAGCATTAAATTTATAAACTAATTTCCTGAATTCTTTCTATGGAAATCAAGGTATTAAATAATTCAAAAGAAGAGCTGGAAATTGAACTAGATAGCTTAACAATAGCTGAGATTTTAAGAGTTTACCTCAACAAAGATTCTTCTGTTGTCTTTGCAGCTTGGAAAAGAGAACACCCTACAAAAAACCCAGTTATGCTCATAAAAACAAAAGGCAAAACAGCAAAAAAAGCTGTTGAGGATGCGGTTTCACTAATTACAAAAGAGCTAGAAAAGGTAGAAAACGACTTTAAAAAATTGAAATAATATCCTTGTGCATAACCCAATACAAATTCTTATTAAGATAAATATTCTTTTCTGAAAATGGCCCAGAATAAAATTTCTACGGGAAGTTATGATTTAAACACCTGGCTTTATGGAGGTTATGAAAAAGATATAATAACAATGATCGCAGGCCCTCCAGGAAGTGGAAAAACAAATTTTGCAATATCTGCGGCATGTAGTCAAGCAAAAAAAGGAAATAAGGTATTATTCATTGATACCGAAGGAGGATTCAGCATAGAAAGAATAAAGCAAATTGCTGAAGAAAACCAAGAGGAAGTTCTGAGAAACATCCTCCTATTAAAGCCAACAAATTTTGAAGAACAAAAAGAAATAATAAATAATATAAAAACCCAGCTAAAAAAAGAATCAATTAGTCTGATAATTATCGATGGAATGGCAATGCTCTATCGTTTGGAACTCGGAGACAATAGAAAAGATGATGATCAAATAAAAAACATCAACAGAGAAGTAGCAAAACAAATGCGTGACCTTGCTGAAATATCAAGAAAACAAGAAATTCCAGTTATAATAACAAATCAGGTTTATTCCCAATTTCTTTCAGATGAAGACATAAGAAATGGTATTGAAAAAGAAACAAATATTGTAGGCGGAGATTTATTCAAATATTGGAGCAAATGCATAATTCAACTTTCAAATGAAAATAGAAGAAAAAAGGCCTTTCTTCTGAAGCACAGATTTCTTCCGCAAAGGGAAATAATATTTGAAATAAAAAATAAAGGAATTTTTAAAAAAGGTTTATTCTGAAGATGGAAGATATAAAATTTTCTGTAATAAAGAAGATTGCTGATACTAGCTTTAAGTATAAAAACTTGGGAAATGTTTCAAAAATAGATAGTACCTCTCCTCCAAGTGTCTTTATTGGAAGTAAATTAAAATACCCTTTAGTCAATGTTGGAATTCTTTCCCCGCTGGAACATGATGAAAATGCTTGGCTTTATGACAATGAAAAATACTGGGCAAACAATAATTTTCAGATAAATGACGTACTGAGATTAAGAAATAGCCTTCTTAATTCAAGATTTCAATCTAAGGTTCAAGACTCTAGATTAAATAAGAAATTTCTTCAGATTGCTCAGGATATTGCAATAGCATCTAAACCAGTAGATGTTGAAATTGAATTGAAAAATAAATTGAATCTTGGAAAAAGTAGAGATAGGGTAATAACCCCACACGGAATGCATGCTGGATTAAAACAGGCAAAGATAACTGGGAATGTAAAAATTGATAGAAAAGTCGACAAAGTAATGAACGATGAAATAAAAGCATCAGAAGGAATTGAATATTTGTATAAAAACGAATTCACTGAATACTCTTTAAGCAAAATTTTAAGTGTAGGAGCACTTGGATTACAAAAAGACAAAAAACTCGTCCCAACTAGATGGTCCATTACGGCCACCGATGATACAATTGGTAAACTATTATTAAAAAATGTAAGAGAATACAAATGGATCGAAAACTATGAATTATTTTTTGGAGAATTTTTAGGCAATCAATACTTGATTTTATTCTTCCCTTCTGCGTTCAGTTTTGAATTATTTGAACTTTATGTTCCCGGAAGCTCTTGGAACCCTTCAAATAGAATTAAAGCTTCAACAGATTCAGAGGGATATTCCGGACGAAAAACTTATGCTTCAAACACTGCAGGAGGATATTATGCAACTCGCCTCCCTATTTTGGAATACCTTAACAAAATAAAAAAGCAAGCTTCCGTATTAGCAATAAGAATTGAAACTCCAACATACTGGGCAGGCCTTGGTGTATGGGTTGTAAGAGAAAGTGTTAGAAAAGCTCTTAATAATAAATATTTTGAATTTGACAACAAAGAAGAATTTATTGATAACTCAAAAAAAATAGGACAAGCAAAATATCATTTTGACTATTCTGAAATACTTAACAAAAGTAAAATCTTAAATCAAATTCAGACACAAAAAAACTTACTAGAATTTTTATAGATCCGAAACACTTATAAAACCAATTTTTCTTTGGACTAAATGCCAGCAAAACAGGGAGACATTGTAAAAGTCAATTATGAAGGAAGACTTGACAATGGAGAAATATTTGATACTAGCCAGCATGGAGAGCATAACCATCCTATTGAATTTACTATAGGAGAACACCATGTAATAAAAGGATTTGAAGAAGGAGTTCTTGGGATGGAATTAGATGATGAAAAGAATATTTCTATACAAGCAAAAGATGCTTATGGTGAATCTAGGGAAGATTTAAAGAAAGAATTCCCAAGGAATGAAATTCCCTTTCAGAAAGAACCGGAAGAGGGTATGTTCTTATCACTAAGAACACCTGAAGGGAAAGAATTCTCAGCAAAGATAATAAAAGTAACTCCAGACAAGATAACTTTAGATTTTAACCACCCTTTAGCCGGAAAAAGGCTAAATTTCAAAGTGAAACTAGTTGATATTAAAGAAAAAGAACAATAGTTCTCAAAAGAATTCTAAAAAAGCTGAAAGTTAAATAAAAAATAAATAAATTTAGAGATAAGATTACTTAGAATCTCTCTCTTCTGCCGCTATCTCTTCCGCCGAAACTTCTTCTCTGTCCACCACCAAATCCACCGGATCTTGGAGGTCCTCTGCTGTTAAAGTCTCTTCTTGGCCTTGGAGCATCAGGATCAAATGGCTTTGCTTCAGAAAGCTTCAATTCTCTTCCTTTGAAGTCCTTTCCATTAAGCTCGTCAAGTGCTCTCTTTGCAGCCGCATCATCGGGTATTGTAACAAAGCCAAAACCCTTTGATCTTCCGTTGAATTTATCCTTAATGAGTACAACTTCTTCAGTTTCATAACCAGAAAAAAGCTCTTTCAAATCAGATTCTTCAACACTGAAAGGCAAATTACCTACGTAAATTTTCATATTTCCTCCTTACATTCATTTAAGCATAACAGAATTAGCTGTTTTCTTACTTACTCCTTCTACTGACATAATATTGTTAAAAAAACGGGATTTAAAAATGTTTACTTCTCCTCTTCTTTCTTCCTATTATACTCTTCAATTCTCTTTTTATTGGTAATACAGTCTGGATTAAAGCAAAAAATCCAAGGTCTCTTACCTTTAGAAATCCTCATTAACATAGGAAAACCGCATTCTTCGCATATTTTATCTGTTTTCTTTATTATCCCGTTTGGAGGCAAAGGATAAGTATTCTTACAATCAGGATATTTGTTACAAGCAACAAAATATTTTTTATTCTTTTTTGAGTACATAATAGTAAGATTTCCCTGTTTACACTTAGGGCACAGATTAAGGAGATTTTCCTTCCTTTGCTGCTCTCTTAAGTCTAAATTTGCTTCCAACAACTCTTTTCCAACTTTCACCTTATTTTCATTAAAGTTTTCAAGGATCTTGTTAAGTGAAGCTTTTGCTTCTTCCAAAACCTTGTTTTCTTTATCAACAAAACCTTTATGAGAATTTTGTATAGAATCCATTTCCTTTTCAAACTGTCTTGTTAATTTCTCATCAATTATAATTGGAGAATATCTCTCCAAAGTAGAGATAAGGGACATTCCTAAAGGAGTAGCTTCAATGCTTCTATTATTTTGAACGTAATTCCTATCATATAACGTTTCAAGTATAGCAGCCCTTGTTGCCTTCGTTCCTAAATTTCTTTTCTCTAGTTCAGTAACAATAGAAGCGGGAGAGTATCTCTTTGGAGGTTGTGTTTCTTTCTCTTCATTCCAAACCTTAGCTATTTCAAATTCTCCATTGGAATCTGGAATTTCTTTTTCATCAATTTTTATAGGATAAACATCCATCCAACCCTTTTTTCTCACAGAAGATCCGCTGGTTAAGAATCTTAAATTGTCAATAACTCCCGAAATTGTTTTTTTATCTATAATTGCGTCATCACAAAAAACGGAGATGAATCTTCTTACAATTAAATCATAAATTTTTGATTCATCTGTCCCTAAATTGTTCTCCATATTTTCTCCCGTAGGAAAAATTGAAGGATGTGCAGGATCATTTTTTCCACCTTCAACAGGCTTATCTCTGGTTATTAACTTTGTAATCTTATAATTATTAGATAATTTTTTCAAAATCTCCTTGTACTCAATTGAAAAAGGAAGTTTTTGGCTTGAAGTTCTTGGATATGAAATCATTCCTGCAAGATAAAGAGATTGTGCTATCTGCAATGTCCTTGAAGGAGTAAATCCAAAAAGTCTATATGCTTCTGTCTGCAAAACTGTAAGATTAAAAGGAGGATTTGGAGGCAAAGTTTGACTTTTCTTTTCAGTCTTAAGCAAAATCTTTCTTCCACTTAATTTATCAAACTTTTCTAGTTCCTTTTTGTTAAATATATCTTTATCATATTTTAATTCTAAACTATGAGAGTTTTTTGCATTAATAAAAACCTGCCAGTATTTTTGTGATTTAAACTCTCCAATCTGTCTCTCTTTTTGAACAATAATATTTAACGTAGGACCTTGAACTCTTCCAATAGACATTATCTTGAAAGTTCCTGTTGTTTTTATTGCATCCATCAAAGCTCTTGATAAGTTTATTCCATAAATCCAGTCAAGATAATGTCTTGTCTCTCCAGCTATTGCTTGACCCCAATTTAATGTAGAAGATTTATGTTCATAAGAAGAATTTAACTCTGCAGTTGTAAGAGTAGAAAATTTCATCCTATTTGCATCCTCTTGACCGCACAAATACCTAACAATATTTAGTCCAATAACTTCTCCTTCTATATCATAATCTGTAGCAACAGTAACAGAAGAAGCACTTTTAACAAGTCTTGAAATTACATCATAATACCTCTTAGTAAAATCCTTTTTTCTTACAAGATAATTTGGAGCCCAGTATAAATCAAAAACAGGAATCTGAGAACCAGATGTTTTCTGTGTCAAAGTAAAAAGATGTCCCACTGCACATGCAACCAAAATTTTTCTTCCATTCCTATCAACTTCATAATATGAAACTCCATTAACATTTCTTGAAATAGATTTTCCAAGAGAGGTTGCAATTTTTCCGGCAGCCTGGGGTTTTTCAGTTATAATCAGTTCATAACCTTCCTTTTTTAGTTTTATTTTTTGAGGATTAAACTCTACTTTCTTAGTAGACTTTGCACTTCTTTTAACCGCTTTTTTTACAATCTTACGCTTTTTTATCTCTGACTTTGGAATCTGCTCATTGTACTTTTTCTCAACAGCATGCTTAACATCAACAGAACTTATAGGAAAATATTCCTCGGCCGTTGCCTCTGCATGTGTCTTTGTCAGTTTCTTACGCATGTTTCTAATATAAAAACGAGCTTTTTTAATCTTATTATGAAGATTTTTAAATAAACTTATATTATTATTAGAACATGATAAATATCTTGTTGATCATATTAATAATAATCTTGTTGATATTTTTTTCTTGGATTTCATCCTTTTTCTTCGGTGCTCCTTTTCAGCCTAGTTCTAACAGAGCATTAAAAGAAATAATCGAACTAGCAAAAATAAAAAAAGGACAGAAAACCGCAGACTTAGGCTCGGGAAATGGAAAAATTGTAATTGAGTTCGCAAAGCAAGGAGCAGAAGCTCACGGATTTGAAATAAATCCTTTTCTTGTCTGGATTTCAAGAAGAAAAATAAAAAAAGCAGGATTGCAAAAGAAGGCATTCATTCATTGGAAAAATTTCTTCAAGCAAGATTTCTCAAAGTTTGGTATAATAACCTCTTTTCAAATTAGTTATATAATGCCCGAATTAGAATGCAAACTTAAAAGAGAGTTAAAAGAAGGAGCAAAAGTAATTTCAAATACTTGGAAATTCCCAAACTGGAAACCTAAAAAGAGACTGGGTGATGTTTACTTGTATTTAAAAAATTAAATTTCAAAAATCGCTTCCTTCCTAGATACATTTATTACTCTTGTCTTTCCTATAGTTTCTTCCATTCCGCCTGCCTCATGTATGTGCGAATTTATCAAAATATCTGGCTGGAAATCCTTTATTGCTTTTCTTATGGCTTTGGAGCCTTCAAAACCTGAAAACTCAGATCTGCTGCCTTGAGGATGCATATGCGTAACCATTATCTTTTTCTTCAATCCTTTGACTTCTTCATTTCCTTTTTTCAATAGATAGAACAAATCTGAATCACTCATTATGTTTATTCCTATATCCGCTCCCCCTGCTCCAAATACTCCAAGATCGCCTTTTACAAAAGAGTATCCATGAATATTTTTTGTATTATCATACATTTTGGCAAGAAAATCTATTGTGGCCCCTGTTTCATGATTTCCAGGGATCATAAGAACCTGTTTCTCGACTTTTGCAAATGGACCTATAATCCCTTTAACATGATTATCTGAAAAAACAAGATCTCCCGCAAGTATAACCAAGTCTACATTCTCTTTTTTTGCCTTTTCAGCTAACCTATTGGCAAAACTGACATTTCCGTGAAGATCTCCAATGGCAAGAATCTTTAATTTTTTATCGGACATGAGTCAATTAGCGGAGAATATTTAATAAAACTTATGCCTTTCTCTTTCTCACAGAAAATCTTTTAAGGTTTCTTTTTTGAGATTGAAGGAGATAAGAACGACCAAATAACATTCTTCTCTTCCTTTGTAAAAGCTTCTTCATAATTACAATAACCATAACAAAAATAACCAAAACAACTAAAATATAATACCAAATATTTTTATTAGTATTAACTGAGGAACCTCCCTTGGTATTTTGAGAAGTTTGACTAATCAAAGGTGCAAATATTGTATAACTTGAAAATCCTGGCGAAACCGCAGTATAGTAATAATAATTCGAATCATTTGAATTCATAACTGTTTGCAATGGTGTCCATCCCGTTCCAGAATTCCTAAATAATATTACATTTAGAGAATTCAAATGATTGGAAAAAATCCAGCTACTATTTACACGAAAATTTATTGTTGTATTCCGTATTGATGAATCATTTATTCCTAAAGGAATAATCTCAAAAGATTGATAACTAACTCCAAAAGTATTTGCTTGTATGCTTGAACTAGATACTGTATCTACCTGTGAAACATTTACAGAAACATTTGAGATTGTATAATCTGTAGTAACATATAGCTGCGTCAAATCCCCAGAAAAATTACTCAAACTTATGGCTGTAGGCTGACCTCCATTTATCACGGGTAACACTTGCAAAACGGAAGTAGTGAGGGGAGAATTGGTCACCGTTGATAAGGGTGAATTAACTACTATATGCCCCTGATAAGGATAACCCGAAGTGGAAACAGCAGCGGAAGAGCAAGAAATGCTAGGCAATACTTGATCCAAAGTAGTATTTTGATTGGAAGTAGTATAGTTGTAAACGCTATAAAACGAAGACTGTCCACAACTTAAAGGATGAGTATAACTAAGATTATAGAATGTTATTGAATTGCTTGATATATTCAACAAACTAAAAGTCATAGGAAGATTAATAGTTATATTTGAATTCAATCCCATTGAGGAGATTATCCCAGAACTTAAAGTCACGGCAGAAATCAGATTAAAAGAAAAGATGATCAAAAATAGAGCAATCACAAAATAAATTTTTTTTTTCATTTTATACCAACTTTATGAACTTAGTTGCACCCATTGAGTTCCATTAGACGCACAGATATAATTACCACTTGCATTCGAAACTATTGAATGATTATAAGCCGTCCCACAAGTTGGCGCAAAAGTAGGGGAAGACTCAAAGAATGTTACTGTACTAGATGTATTGGATCCCAAAGTCACATTTCCACTCACCATCTCGGTACCATTAATGAAAGTACCTGTATTATTCTCTATAAAAATACTTGAAGTTATGTTTGTTATGTTAAAGTAACCTGATGTTGTATTAATACTAAAATTCCCAAGAGAAGATAATAAATATCCATTTTCTAATGTAACATTAGCAAATATTCCGGTATTGTTAAGTATAAACAAACTGCCTGTTGCGTTAGTGAAATTAAAATATCCTAGATTAGTAATATTAAAAGTTGTATTAAATAAAATGTTTGTATAATTCTTTGCATCTGAACCATTGACCGCGTATCCGTAGATTATGGTTGACATATTTGTATAAAGAGCAGAATGATTTGTATATAACGTAGTAAAGTTGGTATAATTAGTCAGAAGATTTCCATACATTGTCGTGAAGTTTGTATAATTAGCATCAAATCCTCCAGTATAATTTGTGTAAAGATTGCTATACACTGTTGTAAAATTAGTAAAGTTTGCATTCCAAGTTGTATTCCCTAACAAATTTGCATACATGGTCGTGAAATTAGAAAAGTTAAACTGCCAAGTGTTATTAGTAGCATACAAATAACCTACGGTCAAATTCGTTGTATTATCCACGAATATGTCTGTTGTTGAATTTATTATTCCAGAAACATTCAAAGAAGTATCTGAAATAGTGGTAGTGGCATAAACTTCTCCACTCACAAAAACTACAAAAATCCCGATTAGAACCAAAGTAAAAAACCGACGGCTAATTTCACCACAATTATTATCTATCATTTTTACCTCTTCTTAACAATACTAAAAATAAGAGCTGTATAAAAATCTTTTGCTAAATTAAATTAAAAAAAACGAAGTAGTTCTCACAAAAATCCTAAAAAAGATATGAAAATTTAGAGGTAGAAAAGTTTAAAAGGACACTACTATCTGGATATATACATTAAAAAACATATCTCAAAATGAAAGACAATTTCGACATTTTTTTCAGGAGAAAGCCTGCTTTGATGCTAGTTTTCTTAAAGAAGAATACAAGGATGAGATATGGCAGTATTCTTGCAAAAGAAGTTGACTGCACTTACAGCCATGCTGTAAAGATTTTGCAAACCCTTGAAAAATTAGGGTTAGTTCAGTTCGAGAAAAAGGGGCGAGTAAAGCTGATAAAGCTTACCAAAAGAGGGAAAGAAGTAGCTGATCACATTGAACTTGTACAAAGTCTTGTTAAATAAAATCTCGCCTTGTAAAGAACTTGAAATACTTATATAATTGAAAATATATAATTAATATTCTATGGTAAAGATAATACAAGCAGAGAAAAATTCAGCAAAGGAAACAAAAGAAATACTCCATCCCTTGGTTAAAGAATGGTTTTTTTCAAAATTTGAAGCCTTTTCCCAAACACAAGAGTATGGAGTCTTGAACATCTGGAATAGGAAGGATATCTTAATTTCTGCACCAACAGGAGGTACAAAAACATTAACCGCCTTTCTATCTATATTGAATTACTTAATCATTCAGGCTGAAAATGGAAGCCTTGAAGATAGAGTATATGCCGTTTACACTTCTCCCTTGAAAGCGTTAAGTAACGATATTCACAAAAATTTAATAGAACCTCTTGAAGAAATAAAAGCTCTTGCAGAAAAAAAGAAAATCAAACTCAAGGAGATTCGTATTGGATTGAGAACTGGAGATACTACAACAGCGGAAAGAGCCAAAATGGCTAGAAAATCACCCCACATTCTTGTGACAACACCAGAATCCTTGGCAATTGTCCTAACAAGTCCAAAATTTGTCGAAAACCTGAAAGCGGTTGAGTTTTTTATAATCGATGAAATTCATGCATTTGATAACAAAAGAGGGACTTATCTTAATCTGACTATGGAAAGATTGAACGAAATAAGCAATATTTGGCCTACAAAAATAGGTTTAAGTGCGACAGTCGAACCAATGGAAGAAGTTGGTAAATTTTTGGTTGGAGAAGGAGAAGATAGAGAAATTTTGATTGCAAGAGTTCCAATGACAAAAAAATTAGATATAGCAGTCTTAACACCAACCAATAACCTGATTGAGGATAAAAATATTTTCAACAGCATGTATGACCTTCTTGGAAAATTAATAAAGGAACATAAAACAACTTTAATTTTTACTAATACTCGTTCTGCAACAGAAAGAATTGTAAGTACTCTCAAAGAAAAATTCCCTACAGAATATGGTGACAGTAATATCGCTGCCCATCACTCATCACTTTCAAAAAGTCACAGGTTTGATGTTGAAGAAAGACTAAGAAGCGGAGAACTAAAAGTTGTAGTCTGTTCCACAAGCCTAGAACTAGGTATAGATATCGGATACATTGATCTCGTAATTATGATTGGATCTCCAAAGTCAAGTGCAAGAGCCCTCCAAAGACTTGGAAGGGCAGGTCATAAATTTCATGATACTGCTAAGGGGAGATTCATTGTAACAGATAGGGACGATCTTGTTGAGTGTTCTGTAATTCAGAAAGAAATGATTGAAAGGAAAATAAACAAGATTAGATTTCCAAGAAATTGTCTTGATGTTCTTGCACAACAAATATATGGAATGGCAATATATAAAATCTGGGATATAGACGAATTGTTCACGACTATAAAAAGAAGCTATTGCTACACAAATCTTGAAAGAAAAGACTTCTTGGATATTATAAGCTACCTTGCAGGAGATTATGATTTAGAAAAAAATTATGTTTATGGAAAAATTTGGTATGATGAAACAACCAAACAGATCGGGAAAAAAGGAAAAATGGCAAGAGTTCTTTACATGACAAATATTGGGACAATTCCAGACGAATCATTCATAACAGTAAAAAATGCAAAAACACAAGAGCAGCTCGGATTTATTGATGAAGGATTCATGGAAAGGATGAAAAAAGGAGATGTATTCGTCCTAGGAGGAAGAAAATATCAATATTCATATTCTCGTGGAATGAACCTTTATGTTAACTCCGCAGAACAGTTATCTCCAACAATTCCTTCATGGTTTTCAGAAATGCTCCCCTTAAGTTTTGACTCTGGATTGGAAATAAACAAGTTTAGGTTGTTTATGCATGAGAAATTTTCAGCCAACAAAGAAAGAGGAGAAATTGAAGAATTTATCAGCGAATATCTTTATGTTCCAAAAGAAACAGCAAAGAAAATTTATGATTATTTTTATGAACAACATAAATTCTTAGGGATTCCAAATGAAAAACTTATGATTGTTGAAAGATATAAGGGGGATAAAAAATCTCTTATATTCCACAGCATGTATGGAAGGCGTGTAAATGATGTTTTATCACGTGCTTTAGGTTTTATTGTAGGGCAAGACGGAAGTAGAGACGTTGAAGTCGGAATAAATGACAATGGATTTTATCTTGCCGGAGAAAAATTAAACATTGAAAAGGCTCTCAACTATTTAACCCCTGAAAAACTAGACGAAGTCTTGAAAGAAGCAATTGAAAAAACAGACGTTCTTGCAAGAAGATTCAGGCACTGCGCAACACGTTCACTTATGATATTAAGAAATTATAAAGGAATGAACAAAACAGTTGGAAAGCAGCAAATGAAAAGCCATTTCCTACTTCATGCAGTAAAAAAGATAACAAACGAATTTCCAATTCTTAGAGAAGCAAGAAGAGAAGTTTTAGAAGATCTTATGGACATTGAAAATGCAAAAAAAGTTATTGAATGGATAAAAAGTGGGAAAGTAAAAGTAAAGTTCATCGACACTTTGATACCAAGCCCATTTGCAACAAACTTAATTATTCAAGGTTATTCTGATTTAATAAGAATAGAAGATAAACAAGCTTTCCTGAGAAGAATGCACGAGCTTCATCTAAAACAGATAAGTAGAAGTATGGGTTTGGAATATTAGTCCAAACTTAAATCTGACCAGTCTCAGTAAACTTCTTCATCAATTTTTCAACAACAATTTGAGGTGCAAGACCTTTTCTACTACATGCTCTAACAAAATCGTCATAAGTCTGCCTATCAATATTGTAGTCAAGCTTCATTTTTTGCGGACCTTTTGGTGTCGATGCCATAACAGAATTATAAAAAATAAGTTTATAAATTTAATCAGAACATGATCTTAAATCTCTCCAAAGTAAGATTTGTTATCTTATTACAGTGCCCGCAATGAGGACAATTCACAGTCTTAGAGACATTTCCCTTTATCATTTCTGGCAAAATTCCGAAGGGTCTTCTGCACTTCAGACTTCTACATTTCTGTAAAAATCTCATATCTTACAAAAGATAGTGAAGTATATAAATATTAGGAAAGAAAATTTCATATGAAAAAACAAAAAGATTACATTTTCATAGACAAAACAGTATTTTTTCCAAAAAGCGGGATACTCGCCGTTGGAGATCTGCATTTAGGCTATGAATTAATGCTTAGACAATCTGGAGTTGCAATTCCAGAAAGTCAGACAAAAGAAACTATAGAGGACTTAAAGAAAATCTTCTCAATTATAAAAGAAAAAGGATTTGAAATGAAAAAGATAATTTTCTTAGGTGATATAAAGCACTACTTTGGATTTGAATTTGGTGAAAGAAGAATATTTGATGTAGTTTTGGATTTTCTCAAGAAATATTTTAATGAAGAAGATATAATTCTAATAAAAGGAAACCATGATAAAATGGATTATTCTGGTAAAAAAATGAAGAATTATTACATAAAGGACAATGTATGTTTTATTCATGGACATATGGTCTTTCCAGAAATATACGACAAAAAAATAAAAACAATTGTAATGGGTCACGTGCATCCATCAGTTATAATCTCAGATAAAGCCAACGTGAAGAGAGAGAAATTCAAATGCTTCTTAGTAACAAAATTCCAAAGAAAAGAAATTATTGTCCTTCCAAGCTTCTTTGAAATAATAGAGGGAACAAGTGTAAATGAGTATAAAGAAGAATATCAAAAGTATTTTTCTATATTACCAAAAGAGGCTGTTCTTAATGCTGAAATATTTGTAATAGGAAAAGACAAGGTATATGATTTCGGAAAAGTTAAAAACTTAGACTAAATTAATAAGATATGGTTCTACAGTATAGAAAAAGTGGTGGGAGATGGAAGAAGTATCCAGGAAAAGAAAAAATTGAAGGGTCAGTTGAGGATTATAGTTTTAGATTATTAAATGAAGCTCAGACAAAAGTATTAGTTGAAGAAGGGCCTTATGATAAAGTACTAAAACGTTTTAGGCAGATTGAATTTTTCAAACATCACTAAGATTTAAAAGAAATATTTCTTATAATCTGTAATGGCAAGTAATGGATACAAAGGCATAAAATTTCCCCCACTAACTGAAAGCGAAATTGAGGATAAATATAAAGAAGCACAAGAAGAGATGAAAGAAGTCTTAAAATGGAAGAAAGAAGAAGAAAAAAGATTAAAAAATCCAAACTCAAAACCTCAAGCGATATCCGCAGCAAAAAGAGCTTTAGTAAGAGTCGCAAGAAGAATTGATACGGTTAACGGAAATTTAATTTATTGGAAATTAAGAAAGGAAGGTAAGAGTCATTTTTATGCAGGAATAGAAAGAGCAGAATTTTGGGACAAACTAAAGAACAAAGATAATGAACCAGGAGAAGATTAAAGTGGTCCCGAGGGGATTTGAACCCCCGACACCTGGATTAAGAGTCCAGTGCTCTACCAAGCTGAGCTACGGAACCATGCATAAAACTTGGGAAAATTCTTTAAATATCTATCTCTTAATATAAAAATGCTGCACAAAATAATTGAAAAAGAAAAAATCAAACACAAGAAAATAGGTGAAGGTGTCGTAAAAGACAAAGATGTATTTGCAACTTTTAGCCATAAATGTAAGAAGTGTGGTTATGGGAAAGCAGAACTTTTAGACTTAGGAGCCCAATATTCTGATGAAAGTGATCTTGTGATGATAAAATGTGGCAAATGCGGTTACGCAGAAAGAATAGAAAAGAAAACGACCTAATTATCTATACTCTCTCACAGTATTCCCACACTTTGTACATTTGAAAAACTTTGTCTCAGCTTCATCACCAGAACGTGTTTGAATTGTCCAGAAGTAAGCTTTATCATTACCGCATTTTCTGCAGTTAAACAATACTATAGGCAAAGGCTGTTCTCCTTTGTCCGAAACAACCCCTATATTTTCATGTTCTCCCATCTTCTCTGAAGTTGTTATTTTACCTTTTGTTTTGCTAGTTTTGCTTGAATACCCACATCTAGGACAACCAAGATTTTTCGTTTTTTCAATCAGTACAGCACCACACTTAGGACAAAATTCCATTTTAGATAAATAGTATTTCTTAATGAGAGAGAATTCTTTAAAAATGTTTGTTTGTTATGATGAAGGAGTTTCTGTACAAAAACCTCTTTGATCTGCAGGCTTTTGACCTTCATAAAATACTAATTTAACCCAACCTATAAAGGGGGCAATAGTAAAAGAAGCTTTTCCCAAAATTTGATTTTGATTTATCCCATTTTCAAAACTCAGCTGACCATTATTATTATCTCCTTCAGTTGAAAAGAAGTAGGTTCCGTTTTCTTTTGTAATATTTATGACTCTATGAATAATTGGAGCTTGTTGTCCTGCATTATATATGATTACATCCCCAATACGAATATTTTGTGGTTTTACTCCAACAATAAAAAGAATATCTCCCTTGCTAAATCCATTTAATAAACTAAACTGATGAAACTGAGACTCAGTTATGTTAAGTTCACTATATTTCAATTCATGTCTCTGAAACCATGAATTAAAATCAGAAAAAACATTGCCTTGATGATACATACTACACGATTCGACAATTGCAAGAGGAAGTGACGTCCCGGTTACTAAACTAAGAAATGGGAAAAAAAGGAACTTTATAAAAACAAAAATAAATATCAGGGAAAAGATCCATCCCTTAAAGCTATTATCTTTCCAAAGCAAAAACCATAATTTATTGAAAAAATTCTTTACTTTACCAGATTTCATTCTATTTTCCTTTTTTTACCTGTAAATGCGATAATGAAACCAATGATTGAGATAATAATTCCGATCAACAGACTTAATCTCGCTTCTATTAGACGAAACAACATAATGCTGACCCCTAATATAATAACAACCCCCCCAACAACAATTTTTACAATTCTCCTATTCTTTTCATTACTTTCTGGAGGAAGATTTCTTATTGATTTAGCAGATGCATAAATTGAAGTAAATATCGTTATTCCCGGGAGTATCGGGAATGCAAACATTGACAAAGAAGGCACCAACGCAGAAGCAGCTCCCATAATCATAACACTTAAAGTACCTGCACCAAGACTTTCAAAAATATTAACCATTTCGTTAGTTTTTTTCTCTATTCCCTTTTCAAGAGCATCTATTTCCATTACAATCTTACCTTTAATGAAAATTTTTATTTTCTTATCTTCTTGAGAAACTAAAAAAACTTTATTACCTTGCTTTGATGCGTAAGAAGCACTTGCATGTCTAGTTCCTTTATTCATAACAGGACTAAGTCGAGTCATAGCTATGCCATAACCTTTCAAAATTCCACTCTGATCTATCCAGACACATCCATCCTGCAAAGCAAGAGATTCTACTGTTTTAGGATTATCAACTATATTGAATGGTTTCACGTCTTGTGGAACAAGAAACTTATAATTTTTTAGATTATCTCCGAGTATAAATACTGCTCCTTCTCCACGCCTAGCTATCTTTATTCCTATCTCAAATATCTTTTCTTCTATTTTATTAACTGGTTTTTGATTATCTTCCATTTATAAAGAAATAGTTTTATCTTTTTAATAATTTCGGATCACACATCTACAATAAAAATCCTATTGAGAATTTGTTGCATTAACCCGGATTCAAACCAGCGGCATTAAGACATCCATTCTGAGTATTCCAAATATCATAATTATCTCCCAAAGCAATATTCACGGAATCTCCAACAGGAAGGCTCAAAGAAACAAAAGAATCTCCCGATTGGGGCTTTTCAACATAAGCAATTTGTGTACAACCTATCTGATTACTTTCACCTGGAAACCATATATAGCTACTCAAATCTCCTAAAAGATCATCACCATCCTGAGTTGTAGGCAGATTGTCTCCTTGTAAAAATCTTACAGCTCCTGAAGGCCATACAGAAGTTATTTTCCCTGAATTCAAGTCTATTGGAGATTGACATTGGTAATTTGTCACATTGCAAACAGCGGGAAAATTACAACCATCACTTTGAGTTCCAGAACCACATAATATTGAACCTCCGCATGTTCCATTACTAAACTGTCCACATTGATAACTGTGAGCCTGACAAAAATCTAAAGGAGCTTGAACACAAGTAGAAACATTATCACAGGTATTAGTAACTAAATTACAATATTGCCCAGAACCACATGTTCCGCAAGTTACGTATGGACAAGTTCCATTATTTACTTCCCCACATTGATAATTCCCGCAAAGAGCGGAAAAATCTGGATTAGTTGCAGGCGTACAACTAGCCCCATAATCTTTACAAGTATGACTGGAAAAATCACAATACTGTTGTGAATTACACGATCCACAAGTTACCATTCCGCAAGTTCCGTTATCTAAATCTCCACACTGATAATTCCCACAAAGTGAAGCAAGAGTTGTACCTTCTGGAACACACAAAGTATTATTTGATCCTGATGATCCTCCTCCAGAAGTTCCATTAGAAGATCCTCCTCCAGAAGTTCCTGTAAGCCCCGTAACAGAGTTTACTGAACCTACAGCTTCACTTAATACAGAGCAAGGGGTAATAGCCCCAGACGAATCCAAGAAATAAGCTGCAGAACCCACTTGAGTTACATTGGCAACACCAATATTTGTAACCTGGATAACCTTGCTAGCAAATGTTAGAATATCCCCCGCAGAATCACTAGTATTACTATCTTGATTATCATTTGTAAATACTAATCTCATCCCGCCAATAGCATCACTTCCAGATATTCTTTTTACTGTGACATTACAATCACTTCCAGACTGAGTGCACACGAAAGAAACAGTTTGAAATCCAGAACTTAAACATTCTTCCCCAGAAGGAATTTGTTTTGTTGAATTACTTACTAGATTATTTATAACAACCCAAACAATACCAATTAAAACAATAGTTAAAAGAATCAAAATTAATGTAGCAATAATTGAAGAGATACCCCTTTTTGAACGAAAACTTTTAGACATTATTCCCTCTATTAATTATTAATCTAATCATTATAAAAAGATTATTATTTGTTCTCTATCGAATCTAAAACGAAATAGACTTAAAAATACTTGTTATTAATAGAAAAATTCCAAAAATAGTCATGCAAAACTGTAAAACATTAAATTATTAAATGAAGATTTATTGCAAATAAAATGAAACTTAAGACAGGCGGAAGAAGAGAATCCAGAAAAGTCTTCATGAGAAAAATTAAGGCAAGAAACAAGAGAGACAAAGTCAGATTAGTAAAAAGACTTCTCTTAAAAATCAAGAAATAATTTCTATAGAAACTTCTTTCATAAGCGTTATATATTACAAAATTCTCTCAGTCTTATGGATAAAAAAATCCTAATTGTTTCACTGATCTTTTCTATCTTATTGGTTCTTTTCTTAAGTATTATTATGATTAATCAAGTAATTACAATATATGATGCACATGCTACTTTCGAGGGATACTGCCATTGGCGAAGTTTAGAAATTGTAAATGAATCTAACAATTACGGTTATTGTAACAATTCTTTAGGACAAGTATACAAAATGGTTCTTGTTAATAGAAGATGGTACTTGGATGGAGATTTGCCCAATAACTGGCCTTTCTAAATTAGCAACAAATTTAAAACTAACAGACGATAATAAGTGGTTAGAGTTAATTAATCTATCCAATCAATGAACCTAATTTATATAATAGTCCTATTGTTGCAAGACTTCCAAAAATAATTATTACTTTAAAATACCAAGGTGCATATTTCCACATTAATTTGATATTTTCCTTTTCAATTCGATTAGTTTCTATTCTTGCTTTTTTCAGTTTTTCTTCCACTTCTTATTAAAGAAAACCCAAACTTAAAAATCTACCTACCAACCTTTTACTTAACAATATACCCAGACCGAAATATTTATAAATATATCCAACCATGTGTATACATCAATATATATACACAAATGGCAGACGTATTCGATAACACAATACTTTGTAACAAATGTAATGCAGAAATGAAGAAAGTAAG